>SIRV01000298.1 GCA_004366195.1 Actinomycetota bacterium | reverse complement strand
GAGGCCCCCTACGCCGTGGGGAGCGGGCTCACGGTCGGAAAGACCGGCACCGTCGGGTGGGGGCTCTTCATCCCCTCCGCCTCCAGGAACAAGGACGCGGCGTGGGACGTAATCCGGTGGGTCACCAGCCCGGAGAACGACGTTTACATGGGCGTTCACGGCGGCGGGCCGTTCCGGGCCTCGACCCTCCGGAGTAAGGAGTACGCGGCCGCCGCGAAGGCCACGGACGTGATTCTCCAGGCGATCGCCCACGGGGCCCCGGTCTGGAACCCGAGCGGTACCCTGCCGCGCGCCTCCGAGGTCATCGACAAGTCGGTCCTTGAGCTCACCGCCGCGCTCAGCGGCAAGCAGTCGGCGGCGGACGCCTGCACCAACATGGCCCGCCACATCAAGGAGATCGCGCTCAGTTGACGACCGTGGGCTTCCAGGACCGGGGCGTCGGGGCCGCACTCGTGGCGCCGGCGCTCCTGCTCCTGGCGGTGATGCTCCTCCTGCCCCAGGCGCACGCCCTCGTCCTGAGTCTCTTCGAGGAGGGGCGCTTCGTCGGGCTCAAGCACTACCGGGCCCTCTTCGCGGGGGCGGACCCCGTCCGCCCCATCGGGAATACCCTCGCCTTCACCGCGGCCTCTGTGAGCACCTCCCTCATCCTGGGGTTTGGGATCGCGGTCCTCCTGGACCGGCGTCGGCGCGCGCAGCGCTTGGTTCGCAGCCTCGCTATCGCCCCCTTCGTCATCCCTCCCATCGTCGGCGCCTTCAGCTGGAAGATGATGCTCGACCCGAACTTCGGCGTCCTGAACTATTTCCTGACATTCCTGGGCGTGCCGATGGGGCGGATCGAGTGGCTCTCGGACCCCCGGCTCGCCATGGCGAGCGTTGTCCTGACGGACGTCTGGATGAACACCCCCTTCGTGATGCTGGTCGTCCTCGCCGGGCTCCAGGCCCTCCCCCGGAGCCCCTTCGAGGCGGCGGCGATCGACGGGGCCTCTGGCTGGCTCGTCCTCCGCCGGGTCCTCCTCCCGCTTCTGGCGCCCTCGCTCCTGGTGGCCGCCATCTTCAGGACGGTCTTCGCGCTCCGGGAGTTCGCCACGATCTGGGTCATGACCCAAGGGGGGCCCGTCAACGCCACCTACGTCCTCTCGATGGACGTCTACCGGCCGCTCTTCCTCTACGCCCGGGAGGGCTACAGCGCGGCGGTCGGCTTCGTCATGCTCGTCCTGACCTTCACGCTCACGCTCCCCCTCATGGTGCGGCTCTACCGCGTCTCGATCGCCCGGGCATGACGGTCGCGCGCGCCGCCGGGGGCCACCTCCTCTATCTCCTCTTCTTCGTCTGGACCCTCTTCCCGATCGTCTGGCTTCTCCTCACGTCGCTCAAGACCCGGCTCGACGCCTTCAGCATCCCGCCCGTCTGGCTCTTCGTGCCCACCCTGAAAAACTACGGGCAGATCCTCTGGATCTCGGAGGTGGCCCGCGCGTTCGTGAACAGCCTGGTCGTCTCCGCCACGTCGACCCTCCTGGTCCTACTCCTAGCCGTGATGGGCGGCTACGCGTACTCGCGGTTCGAGTTCCCAGGGAAGCGGGCCTCTGCCTTCGTCCTCCTGGTTACGCGGATGTTCCCACCGGTCGTGATCGTGCCGTCGATGTTCAGGCTGCTCCGGGCGACCGGCCTCTACGACAGCCTGGGGCTCCTCACCCTCCTCTACGCGAGCTTCACGGTCTCGTTCTCGGTGTGGATGATGAAGGCCTTCTTCGACGAGATCCCGTGCCACATCGAGGAGGCGGCGCTCGTGGATGGCTACTCCCGGCCCGGGGCCTTCTGGCGGGTGACGCTGCCGATCGCCGCGCCGGGGGTAGTGGCGACTGCGATCTTCACGTTCGTCCTGGCGTGGAACGAGTTCTTGTTCGCCTTCATGTTCACCTCCCAGCGGGCCAAGACGGCGCCGGTCGAGTTCGTCGGGATCATCCTCCGGGAGACCGGAGTGGAGTGGCACCTGATGGCGGCCGGAGCGTGCCTGCTGATGCTCCCGACGCTCGCGCTCTCCTGGGTGATCCACCGGTACTTCGTGCGGGGCCTCGGGCTCGGCGCTGTGAAGGGGTAGGGTATGGCGAGCATCCGGCTCGAGGGGGTGTCCAAAGCCTTCGGGGCGGTCCAGGCCCTGCGGCCGACCTCGCTCGAGGTCAGCGATGCGGAGTTCTTCACTTTCCTCGGCCCCTCGGGGTGCGGGAAGACGACGCTCCTCCGGCTCGTCGCGGGCCTCGAGGAACCCACGAGCGGGGAAATCTACATCGGGGAGCGCTGCGTAACCCGGCTCAAGCCGAAGGACCGGGACCTCGCGATGGTCTTCCAGAACTATGCGCTCTACCCGCACATGACCGTCCGCGAGAACCTGGCCTTCCCGCTGGAAGCGAAACACCTCCCGCGCGGGGAGATCCAGGCGAGGATCGAGGAAGTGGCCCGGAGGCTCGAGCTCGCGGGGCTCCTCGACCGTCGGCCTCGGCAGCTCTCCGGGGGGCAGCAGCAGCGGGTCGCCCTCGGTCGCGCCATCGTCCGGAACCCCCGGGCCTTCCTCATGGACGAGCCCCTCTCGAACCTCGACGCGAAGCTCCGGATCCAGATGCGGGGTGAGCTGAAGCGCCTACAGAAGGATCTCGGGATCACGACCCTCTACGTCACGCACGACCAAGAGGAGGCGATGACGATGTCGGACCGGATCGCGGTCCTCCGCGAGGGCGCGGTCCAGCAGTGCGGGAGCCCCGAGGAGATCTACCGGCGGCCGAGAAACCGCTGGGTCGGAGAATTCGTCGGCACCCCCCCGATGAACGTCTTTGAGGCCACGGCAGAGCGCCGGGGTGGGGCGGTCGTGCTCCGGGCGATCGCCGCGCCGTCGGTGCGCTTCCCGAGCCCGATCCCGGAGCCGCCCGAGAAGCTCCTGGTCGGGATCCGTCCCGAGCATATCCTGATCCACCGCGCCCCGCTCCCGGACGCGCTCCCCGGGAGGGTGCACGTCGTCGAGCCGGTGGGCGACTGCTCGATCATCGCCATCCGGACCGACGCCGGGCTCGTGAACGTCAAGGCCGCCGTCGAGGAGCTCCCCGAGATGGACGAGGTGGTGTACCTGACCGCCCTGGCCGGCAAGCTCCACCTCTTCGCGCGGGAGACCGGCGAGCGGATCGGCCCGTGAGGCCGCGAATGGGGTGTCCGTGAACCGGGGGCTCCGGGTCGGGGTCGACGTCGGGGGGACCTTCACGGACTTCGCCGTCATGGACGAGGCGACCGGGAGGATCGTCCCGTTCAAGGTTCCCACCATCCCCCGGAATCCGGCCGAGGCCGTGCTGAACGGCCTCCGGCATCTTGGGGAGCGGGGGGAGCTCGATCTCTCGCGCGTCGGGTTCTTCGTCCATGGCACGACGCTCGCGACGAACACCGTGATCGAGCGCCGCGGTGCCCGGACCGGCCTCCTGGTGACCCAGGGCTTCCGGGACGTGCTCGGGATCGCCCGCGTCCGGCTCCAGAACCCCTTCGACTTCGCGGTGGAGCGCCCGGCGCCGCTCGTCCGGCGGATGCTCACGCGCGAGGTCGGCGAGCGGATCATGGCCGACGGGTCGATCCTGGTCCCGCTCGACGAGGCCAGGGTCGTGCGGGAGACCGAGTGGCTCCAGGCTCAGGGGGTCGAAGCGCTCGCCATCGCGTTCATGAACGCCTACCGGAACGGCGCCCACGAGGTCCGAGCCCGCGCGCTGGTCGAACGGATCGCGCCCGGGCTCTACGTCTCAGCGTCCTCGGAGGTGTGGCCCCAGGGCCGGGAGTACGAGCGGACACTCCTCACCGTGATGAATGCGTACGTGGGCCCTCGGCTCGACCGCTACCTCGTGGCCCTCGAGGCCGAACTCCGGGCGAACGGCGTCGGGGTCCCGCTGTTCGTGACAAAATCGAACGGGGGCGTCATGACCGCGGCCGGGGCCCGGCGGACGCCCGTCGAGCTCCTCCTCTCGGGGCCGGCCGCGGGGGTCGCCGGGGCCGCCTACCTCGCCGGGCTGGCCGGCTACCCGCGAATCGTGACGCTCGACATCGGGGGGACCAGTGCTGATCTTTCGGTGGTTAACGGCCAACCCCTTACCTCAACCGAGGCCCACGTCGGGGAATTCCCGGTGATCCTCCCCGCGGTGGATGTGACCTCCATTGGGGCGGGCGGGGGGTCAGTCGCCTGGCTCGACGCGGCCGGCGTCCTGAAGGTCGGGCCGGAGAGCGCGGGTGCCGAGCCGGGCCCCGCCTGCTACGGCCTAGGCGGGACCCGGCCGACCCTCACCGATGCGTACGTGGCGCTCGGGATCATCGACCCCGAGAAGTTCCTCGGAGGCTCGATGCCCCTCCGCCGGGATCTCGCCCTGGAGGCCCTGGCCGGGCTTGCGTCGGGGCTTCACCGGAGGGTGGAGGAGGCCGCCGAAGCCGTCGTCCGCGTCGCCACATCGACGATGTACCGGGAGCTGATCTCAGTCCTCGCTCGCCGGGGCGTCGACCCCCGCGACTTCGCCCTCTTCGTCTTCGGCGGGGCGGGCGCGACCCACGGGTTCCTCCTGGCCCAGGAGACGGGGATCCCGCAGGTCCTGGTTCCACCCGCTCCGGGTATTCTGTGCGCGCTCGGCGCGCTCATCGCCGACGTGAAGAGCGACTTCATCCGGACGGTCTACCTCACGCTCGACGCGGCGGACGCCCGGCAGACCCTGGCCGCGGGGTTCGGCGAGCTCCAGGCGCGGGCCAGGCGGTGGCTCGAGGCCGAGGGGCTCGCCACGCTGCCCTGGGAAGTCCGCCTGAGCGCCGATATGCGGTATGTCGGCCAGTCGTTTGAGCTCGAAGTGCCGGTAGCCGAGTCGGACCTCGACCAGGGCGGCACTCTCGAGGGTCTCGTCGCACGCTTCCACAACCTCCACCTCCACGTCTACGGCCACATGGAGAAGAGCGCTCCCGTCGAGATCATCAACCTCCGGACGAGGGTCGTGGGGCGGATGATGAAGCCCGCGCTCCCCGAGCTCCCCGAGGGTGGCCGAGCCCCGGTGCCGCGGCGGCGGCCGATCTTCTATCGGGGCCGCACGCTCGAGGCCCTCGTGGTCGCCCGCCCCGAACTCCCGCGGGGGTACGTCCTCGAGGGGCCGGCGATCGTCGAGCAGTACGATACGACCACCTTCGTCCCCCCGGGCTGGGCGGC
>SIRV01000297.1 GCA_004366195.1 Actinomycetota bacterium | reverse complement strand
ATGACCGAGGGGCGCGTGGTCGCCACGGGCACGGTGGAGGACATCGTGGGCGACGCGCGGGTCGTCGTGGCGGAGGCCGAGGACTGGACCTCCGCCTTCGAGCGCCTGGAGACCGCCGGCCTCCGGACCGCCCTCGTCGGTCGGACGCTGCGCGTGCCGGGCGCGGACCGAGCCGCCGTCGAGCGGGCGCTGGGGGCCCTCCCGGCCCGCGTCTCAGAGGCTCGAGCGACCCTCGAGGAACGGTTCCTCCAGCTCACGCTGGGTGCGGCATGAGGGCGAAGGCCCGGGCGAGGATCGACACGGGGGCCGCAGGGGAGAGCGGCACCGCCGCTTCGGGTCCGCGGCGCTCGCGGCCCGGCCGGCGCCCGGGGCCGAGCGTCACCCGCGAGGCCATCCTGCGCGCCGCCCGGGCGCGGTTCGCCGAGCGCGGCTACGAGGGCGCCACGATCCGGGCCATCGCCGCCGACGCCGGGGTCGACCCCGCCCTCGTGCACCACTACTTCGGGACCAAGGAGCAGCTGTTCGCGGCCGCCGTCCGCCTCCCGACGGCCCCGAGCGAGGTGCTGACGGACGCGCTCCACGCGGAGCCCGAACGGCGCGGCGAGGCCATCGCGCGGGCGGCGCTCGGCGCCTGGGAGGACCCGGCCACCCGAGCCGCGGCCACGGGGCTCCTCCGCTCGGCCCTCTCGAACGAGCGCGCCGCGGCGATGCTGCGCGGCTTCGTCCGAGCGAGCGTGATCGCCCCCATCGCCGAGGCGACCGGCGCCCCCGACGCGGAGCTGCGAGCGGCCCTCGTCGCGAGCCAGGTGGTGGGGGTTGTCGTCGCGCGGTACCTCGTCCGCGTGGAGCCCCTGGCCTCCGCGAGCCTCGAGGACCTCGTCCGGACGATCGCCCCCACGCTCCAGCGGTACCTCACGGCCGACCCTGGAAGGCCCCGAGGGGGCCACGGCGTCGGAGAGACCCCCGATACGCGGCGGGCGCCCCGTCCCGAACCTTAACGTCCCCTTAAGCCGCGGCTGACCACCGCTTTCCCGAGCCCGATGTACGTCTCGAGCTGCAGAGGGTGCGACGGGAGAGGAGGTGAGACCGATGCAGCACCCGATCGGTCAGCGGGTCCGGGTGGCGCGCGCCCTGTCCCCGGATGCCGCCGAGCCTCGTGAGCGGGCCTCGTGGGTGGTGGTCGGCGGCGCGATCCTCATGATCATGGCCCTGTGGACGCTGCGGGCCATGCCGGCGTGGGCCCTGTCGACCAGGGAGGACCCCAAGGTCGAGGACGCCGCGATCGTCCGGGTCGACGAGGACGAGGACGGTGATCACGTCGTGATCCTCGGCGACGACACGGACACGGACGGCGACCAGACAGGCGTCACCGGCACCACGGGCCGCAGCGATCCCGGCTCGCTCACCGACGGCAACCGTCACACCGGTCCGACCGGGAACACCGGTACCTACACCGACGGGCGCGGTGCGACCGGTCCGACCAACGACACGTCGCCGCGGGATGGGACCCTGACGGACGGTCGTTACCACACCGGTCCGACGGGGAACACGAACACCGCGACGGACGGCCGAGGGTAGCGGCGATCCGCGCCGCGGGGCCGGGAGGGCGACCCGCCCTTCCGGCCCTCCCTCATCGGAGCCGGGGACGCGGTCGACCCAGGACCCGGCGGGGCATGATCTCCCCGACCAGCGGCTCGAGCCGGTCGGCGACGGCCCCGGCGGACGGGCGCTCAGAGGGGTCGAACCTGAGGCAGTCCAAGATCAGGTCGCCGAGGGGTCCCGGCACGTCCCCGGGGATCTCGGGAGGCGCGCCCGCGAGCTGGGGGAACCGTTGGAACGGGTCGTGTTCGTCGTACCGGCGCGGCCGCGGGAAGGGGACCCGTCCCACCGCCGCCTCGTACAGCGTGGCGCCGATCCCCCAGACGTCGGCCGCCGGTCCGACGGGCCCGCGCCCCGGGTCGCATTGCTCGGGGGCCATGTAGGCATCGGTCCCCACCGGGCGCCGCAGCCGCGCCGCCTCCCCCACGGGCCGGGCGATGCTGAAGTCCACCAGGCGTGGCGGCGCCCCCAGGATCACGTTCCCCGGTTTCACGTCCAGGTGGACGATCCCCTCGTTCGCCAGGTACTGCACCGCGCTCGCGAGCTGGAAGGCGAGTGGCACCAACTGTTCGAGCGCGAGCACCTCCGTCTCCCGGAGCGCCGCCGCCAGGGAGGGCCCCTCCAAGTGCTCGAGCACGATGTGCGGACGGTCGCCCTCGAGCACCGCGCCGAAGCAGCGCACGATGACCGGGTGGTTCAGCCGCGAGAGCACCTCGGCCTCCCGGCGCAGCGAGCGGAGGACGTGCTCGTCCCCGACGAGGTGGGGGCGGACCAGCTTGAAGACCACGAGCGCCTGGAGGTGCTCGTCCCATCCGAGGTAGGCCTCGTAGTCCCACCCGCCGCCGAGGGAGGCGAGGGCGATCCGTCCGGGGGCGAACTCCTCCCCCTCGGCGAACCCCCAGCTCTCTCGACGGCGCTTCTGGCTCATCCGACCACGAGGCCGGCCCGACCCCGACCAACACCTCCCGGGCAAGCTATCCCTCGCGCGATGGGGCGGCAACAGCCTTGCCGAGCTCCCGCCGCCCAAGGTTCACGGTCGGAGACCCTCGCCGCGCTGAACGCGCTCGGCGCGCTGCACCGGGTGCGTTTCGATCCCCACCTGCTGCTCATGGAGCCCACCGGGGACGAGCGGGCCGTCGCCGCGTCCAAGCGGCGGAACCTCCAGCGCCTGCGGGAGGCCGGCCACCGGATCGTCGCGGTGGTCGACAACGAGCCGGAGATGCTCCGGGCCATGGCGGAGCTGCCGGTCTCCGAAGGTATCGTCTTCCTCCGCGCCGACACGATCTTCCTCTCCCGGCGCGAGACGCTCGATGGGATCGCGTCGGGCGCGACGTACTCGCTCGCCGGGCTCGTGGACAGGCGGGACCTCGCGAGGCGGGTGACGTTCGTGTGGCACCGCGTGAACGACCGTCGCACCCTGGCCCGCTTCCTGGCCTCGGAGGTCCGGTGGGCGGGGGGCCGGTGCTGAAGCGCGCCCTCGAGGTGGTCCGCCAGCTCGGCGTCGCCGACGAGGACCTCTGCTCGAGCAGCGATCCGGTGAGCGCCCCGGGAAGCCCCAGCAGGCGTCGGACCTGGGTCATGCTCCAGCGCAGGGCGCCCCACGGGTCGTCCGCGTCCCCCGCGCGTACCGTGAAGCCCATGGAGACCTTCGACGCGATCCGCGCCCGCCGGAACGTGCGGGCCTACACGGATCGGCCGATCCCGCCTCAGGACCTGGACCGGATCCTGGAGGCCGGGCGGCGCGCGCCCTCGTCCATGAACGACCAGGCGTGGGACTTCGTCCTCGTGACCGAGCGCGAGCGCCTGCGGGAGCTCTCGCGGGTGTGGCGCTACGCCGAGCACGTCGCCGGCTCCGCCGCGACGATCGCCCTCGTGCTGCCGGCCACCGAGGACCGCGACGAGCGCGACATCCGCTGGTTCGACCTCGGCCAGGCGGCGATGGCGATGATGCTCGCCGCCGCCGACCTCGGGATCGGGAGCAGCCACGCGGCCGTCGGCGACCAGGCCCTGGCCCGCGAGCTCCTCGGCCTCCCGGAGGACCGCGAGTGCGCGATGCTCCTCGCCCTGGGGTATCCGGCGGACCGGCCGCTCCGACCGATCGAGGAGCCCGCCCGTCGGCCCCTCGACGAGGTCGTCCACCGCGAGCGCTGGTGAGGACCCCCGTCACGCCGGCACGAGCCGGTAGACGGGCCCCTCCAGGGAGAGCGCGTAGAGCTCACCCCGCGCGTCCTCGCCGAAGGACGCGAGGCTCGGCACGACCGGCCCGAGCTCGCGGTGGACCGCACGCCCGTCGTGGAGCGCGAGCGCCTCGAGCGCCCCGCCGCAGAAGTCCCCGAACACGTAGGCGCC
>SIRV01000296.1 GCA_004366195.1 Actinomycetota bacterium | reverse complement strand
AGCCCGGACGGCGAGGGGGGCCCCGTTTCCAGGGCTCGGCGGGCGAGCGGGACCCGCTCGGCCTCCTCCCGCGTGTAGCAGAAGAGCTCGACCGGCAGCCCGAGCCCCTCGAACAGGGGCGCGTACCGCAGAGGCCGGTCGAGGAAGCGGTCGTCGGCGCGCTGGAGCGGCACCAGCACGTCGGCATCGCTCCCGGGCACCGCCCGGCCCTGGGCGAGCGACCCGAAGAGGTGGACGGCGACGACCTCCTCGTGCTCCGCGATGGCGCGCTCGGCGGCGACTCGGAGGCGCCGAACGGCCTCCTCCCTATCCAGCCAGAAGACCTTCGCAGAACCGAAGGACCGCGTCCGGATCACGGACGGCACCGTCGGCGTCCTCCTCTCCGAAGTAGCGATGCGGGCTGCCCGACTCCCAGCCGTTCGGGTACCGGGCGGGCACGTAGAAGCGGTCGAGCCGCCTCCCCGCGTCCCTGACGTCCTCGGGCACCTCGACGCGCTCCGACAACCCCTCGAGCAGCCCCACTACCGAGTGCCCCAGGCCGCGCCTCCGAGCCGTGCATAGACGGCCTCGACCGCCTTCTCCGCCGCCTGCTGCGCGGCGAAGCAGGCCCACTCGTGGAACCCGCCGCGCGTCATCCACCGGGCCGATGCGAGATCCCGACGGGCCTGGTCCATCCAGTCGCGGCTGCGCTCCGGCACGCCGCGACGGTGCCACGGGCTCGCTCGGCCCGGCCCTCAGATCTCGAAGCGGACGAGCTCGCGGGCGGCGGCCTCCTCGGTCCCCCGCCGCCGGGCCACCCGCTGCAGGACGACGGAGGCGAGCCCGATCGCCGAGAGCGAGAGCACGAGCATCACGGTCGCCACCGCGTTCAGCGAGGGGTTCTCACCCGTCCTCCCGGTGCCGTAGATCAGCATCGGCAGCGTGATCGAGCCCTCGCCCGAGGAGAGGAACTGGCTCGTGATGAAGTCGTCGATGGACAGGGCGAAGACGATCATGAACGCCGCGAAGATCGCGGGGGCGAGCATCGGCAGGAGCACCCGGCGCATCGCCTCCATCGGAGGCGCCCCGAGGTCCATGGCCGCCTCCTCGTACTCCTTCCCGATCCCGAACAGCCGTCCCCGCATCACCACCACCACGTAGGGGATCGACCACGTCACGTGCCCGAGGAGCTGAGCCCGCCTCCCGAACAGACGGGTCCCGCCCGGCACGTACAGGTGGGCGAAGACCAGGAACAGACCGGAGGCCAGCACGATCTCCGGCGTCACGAGGGGGAGCAGCATGAGGAAGTTCGACGCCGTCGAGACCGGACCCCGCCAGCGCGCCAGCCCGATCGAGAGGGCGACCCCCATCGGGGTGGCGATGAGCATCGTGAGGCTCGCGAGCTTCAGGCTCTGCAGCACGGCGTGGGCGAGGATCGGGTCGTGGAGGACCGAGAGGTTGGGATCCTGCACGTACCATCGGAGCGAGAAGCCCTGCCACACGCTCCGGGACCGCCCGGCGTTGAACGAGAACAGGATGGCGATCCCCACCGGGACGAGCGACCAGGCGATGAAGCCCCAGCCGAGGAGGGCGAGGAGCCGCGGGCGCCGCCACGGGTTGGCGAGCCACAGCCGGACCCGGGACGCGCGCGCGGCCGGCCGCGGGACCGTCGCCGCGAGCTCCGTCATCGGCCCGCCCCCCGCGCGGCCCGGGCCGTGCTCACCAGGTAGTAGACGGTGAGCGAGGAGACGAGCAGCGCGAGCACGATCACCAGCGCCGCGCCCCGCCCCTGGGCCGGACCCGCCGTCGCCTGGGTGAGGTAGAAGGAGATCAGCGTGCCGATCATGGCGTTCTTCTGCGTCCCGAGGAGCTGCGCGGTGTAGAAGTCGCCGAACATCGGCAGCATGATGATGACCGTCCCCGCCAGGATCCCCTGCTTGGACAGGGGCAGCGTCACGCGGAGGAAGGCGCGGGCGGGGCTCGCGCCGAGGTCGAGCGCGCCCTCGATCAGGCTGGGGTCGATGCGCTCGAGGGCCGCGAAGAGCGGGAGGATGAGGAACGGCACCCATCCGTACACGAGACCGAGGATCACCGTGGACGGGCGTCCGTCCAGCCACGACTGCGGATCGAGGAAGCCCGTCGCGGCGAGGATGCGGTTCACGAGCCCGTCGTCCTGGAGCAGGTTCACCCAGGCGAAGATCCGCATCAGGTACGGGACCCAGAACGGGACGATCATCAGCACGAGGAACGCGTTCCGGAGCCGTCCCCGCAACCGCGACATGTAGTAGGCGACGGGGTAGCCGAGGGCGAGGCACAGGCCGACCGCGAGCGCGACGTACGCGATGGTCCGCAGGAACACCTCCCGGAAGATCCCGCCGGGGCTCGCGAGCCCGTCCAGGACGAAGGAGAAGGCGTCGGGCTGCCAGTAGAGCGGGTTCCACTCCGGGATCGAGGATCCGAAGATGGGGTCGAGGCGTCCCGCGGCCGTCGCCGCGATCGCGTAGAAGGGGACCACGAACAGCGCGATCAGCCACAGGACCCCGGGGAGCGAGATCGCGGGCCAGAACCCGCGCGGGTACAGCGTCTCCACGCCACCGCTCGGAGCTCTCGCCCGTGCCATGCTCCCGCGTATCGTAGTCCCGGCTCCCTCGACGGCCGACCGGTCCTCGGCGCGATGCGTGACCGTCGGTCACGCACCGCTGGTCGCCCTGCCTTGACACGCCTTACCTCCGGAGCCCATAAGATGCGCGAGCCCGCGCCGATGGAAGGAGGACGCACATGATCCGGCGCCACGGTTGGGAACGGCCCGCGCGCCTCACGCGCCGAGAGTTCCTCCGCCGGTCGGCGATCGCGGGGCTCGGCGTCACCCTCACGGGGGCGCTCGCGTCCTGCCGGGAGCGGACGCCCTCGACGTCGGGAGGCGGCGGGCCGAGGGTGCCGCTGCTCGCCTCGCCCGATCGGCCCGCCACGCTGCCGCTCTTCGACGACCTGCCCCCGATCGAGGACGGTCTCTCCCCCGAGGCCGGGCCGCTCCGCATCTTCAACTGGAACGACTACATCTACAAGAAGGTCCTCAAGGCCTTCGAGGCCGAGTACGGCGTGGAGATCGAGTACACGCAGTTCTCGGGGATGAACGAGGCGATGTCGAAGGTCCAGAACGACACCGTCCGCTTCGACCTCTTCTTCCCGACCATCGAGAACCTCCCCAAGCTCGTCGCCGCGAAGAAGCTCCAGCCCCTCAACCACTCGTACCTGCCGAACCTGGCGAACGTGTGGCCGCAGCTGCGGGACCCCTGGTACGACCGGGGTTCCCGCTACTCGATCCCGTACATGACCTGGAAGACGGGGATCGGGTACCGGCGGGACCACGTCGACGATCCCGGCGCGCTCCCCATGCCGTTCGACATCTACTGGGACGAGCGGTTCCGGGGGAAGGTCAATCTCCTCGACGAATACCGGGAGACGATCGGCATGGCGCTCGTCCGGATCGGGGTGGGCGACATGAACACCCACGACGAGGAGGCCATCCGGCAGGCCGGCGAGGCGCTCTCCCAGCTCAACGAGCTCGTCGACGTCAAGGTGGCCGCCGGCGACTACCAGAAGATCGCGGAGGGTCAGGCCTGGGTGACCTACTCCTGGTCGGGGAACATGAACTACGCCCAGTGGTACCTCCCGGAGGGGGTGGGGCCGGAGATCCTCGGCTTCTATTACCCGCCGGAGGGCGGCTGGGAGGTCTCCAACGACCTCATCGTGATCTCCTCGCAGGCGGAGAACCCGGTGCTCGCCCACCACTTCATCAACTTCCTGCTCGACATCGAGAACGGCCTCACGAACTTCGGGTACGAGGGGTTCCAGCCGCCGTTCGTCGGGGTGAGCGAGAAGGAGTGGCTGAAGGCCGGCTACATCCCCGAGAACCTGCGGACCACGATCGTGACGGAGCAGGACTTCGCGAGGGGCCAGCCGATCCTCGCGCTCCCGCCCGAGATCGACCAGGTCTACCAGGACGTCTGGACGGAGTTCAAGGCCGGGATCTGAGCCGACGGCATCCCCGGGTGCGGCTCCGCAGACGCAGACCCACGTCTCCCGACCTGGCATGATGAGCGCACGATGACGGAGGAGCGGCGGTTCCTCACGATGGACGACGGCGTCCGCATCGCCGTCTCGCTCTTCTTCCCCGAGGGCCGCGGTCCGTGGCCGGCGCTCCTCGAGGCTCGCCCCTACCGCAAGGACGATGTCACCTGGAGCCAGACCCACGACTACCGACGTCTGTGTCACGAGGGCGGGTACGTCGTCTGCCGCGCCGACGTGCGCGGGACCGGGTCCTCCGAGGGGGTCGCCGAAGACGAGTACACCGAGCGCGAGCACCGGGACTGGCTGCGGGTGATCGACTGGCTCGCGACCCAGCCCTGGAGCACCGGCGCGGTGGGGATGTTCGGCAAGTCCTACTCGGGCTTCAACGCCATCCAGGTCGCCATGCTGCGCCCGCCGGCCCTCAAGGCCATCGTGCCCATCTTCGCCACGGACCGCCGGTTCACCGACGACGTCCACTACGGGGGCGGCGCTCGGCGCGGCATCGACTTCCTCGACTATCCCCTCTCGATGGTGGCGATGAACGCGCTCCCGCCGGTCCCTTCGCTCGCGGACCCCGGCTGGCGCGAGCGCTGGCTGGAGCGCATCGAGCGCACCGAGCCCTGGGTGCTGCGGTGGCTCGAGGAGCAGACCGAGAGCGCCTACTGGCGGCACGGCTCGCTCCACGGTCGGTACGAGACCATCGAGGCCGCCACGCTGATCGTGGCCGGCCACGCCGACGGGTACCACAACATGGCCTTCCGGACGTTCGCGGCGCTCCGTGCGCCGAAGGCGCTCCTGTTCGGGCCGTGGAGCCACATGAACCCCAGCGTCTCGATGCCGGGCCCGCGGATCGACCACGTCCGCGAGCTGATCCGCTGGTTCGACCGGTGGCTGAAGGGGATCGACAACGGGGTCGACCGCGAGCCGCCGATCCGGATCTACGTCCGGCGCCCCACCGCACCCGAGCCCGATCTCGAGTCGTTCCGGGGAGCCTGGCGC
>SIRV01000295.1 GCA_004366195.1 Actinomycetota bacterium | reverse complement strand
CCTGATCGAGGCCGGCGAGCTCTTGGAGTGGGCCGACGTGTTCGGGCATCGCTACGGCACGCCGGCCGGGCCGGTGCGCGAGGCGCTCGCCGCGGGCGAGGACGTGGTGCTGGAGATCGATGTCCAGGGTGCCCATCAGGTCCGCAGCCGCGAGCCGGAGGCGGTGCTCATCCTCATCGAGCCGCCCTCCATGGAGGAGCTCGAGCGGCGGCTGCGGGCGCGGGGGACCGAGGACGGCGAGCGACTGGCCGAGCGCCTGGCCACCGCCGAGCGCGAGCTCGCCCAGCGCGAGGTCTTCGACCACGTGGTGGTGAACGACGAGCTCGAGCGCGCGGTGGACCGGCTGGTTGCTATCATCCAGGGGTCCCCCACGCCGAGCACCCCATGAGGAGCGGAGGAACGACCCACCCATGATCGAGCCGAAGATCGACGACCTGCTGGACAAGGTCGACTCGAAGTTCTCCCTGGTGATCCTCGCCGCCAAGCGGGCGCGCGAGATCAACTCCTACTACAACCAGCTCGGCGAGGGCCGCGCGGAGTTCGTCCCGCCGCTCGTGGAGTCCGGCCTGCGGAGCAAGCCGCTCTCCATCGCCCTCGAGGAGATCGCCGAGGGCAAGATCTACGCCGAGCGACCCGAAGGGGTTGGCCCCAAGTAGCCCGCTCGCGGGACGCCGGGTGCTCCTCGGCGTCACCGGCGGCATCGCCGCCTACAAGGCCTGTTCACTGGCGCGCCTCCTCGTCGGAGCCGGCGCCCGCGTCCGGGTCGTCATGACCCGCTCGGCGACCCGGTTCGTTGGGCCCGACACCTTCGCCGCGCTCACCGGGGGCCCCGCGTACACGGACCTGTTCGAGGAGCCGGGCGCCGTGCTCCACGTCCGCCTGGCCCGCGAGGCCGATCTCGCCATCGTCGCGCCGGCCACCGCCAACGTGCTCGCCAAGCTCGCCCACGGGATCGCCGACGACCTGCTCACCGCGGCGCTCCTCGAGGCCACCTGCCCCCTGGTGCTCGCCCCCGCGATGCACACCGGGATGTGGGAGCACCCGGCGACACGGGCCAACGTGGAGACCCTGACCGGCCGCGGGGCCCGGATCGTCGGGCCCGAGGCCGGGTCCCTCGCCGCCGGCGACGAGGGACCCGGGCGGATGGCCGAGCCCGAAGAGATCCTCCGCGTCGCCGAGGAGGTGGCCGCCTCGGGTCGGGATCTCGCGGGGGCGCGGATCGTCGTCACCGCCGGGCCGACGTGGGAGCCCATCGACCCCGTCCGGTTCGTCGGGAACCGCTCGAGCGGCCGCATGGGGGTGGCCGTCGCCAAGGAGGCCTTCGACCGGGGGGCCGACGTGACGCTCGTGCTCGGCCCGGGGGCGGTCGAGCCGCCACCGGGGCTGCGGGTCGTGCGGGTGGAGACCGCCGAGGAGATGCGCCGGGTCGTGCTGGAGGCCGCCGACGGCGCCGACGCGGTGGTCATGGCGGCGGCCGTCGCGGACTTCCGACCGGGGTCGACCGCCCCCCGGAAGCTGAAGAAGGAGGCCGGCCCCCCGGAGGTCCGGCTCGTGCCGACCCCCGACATCCTCGCCGAGCTCGGAGCCGAGCGCCGTGCCCGCCTCCTCGTGGGGTTCGCGGCCGAGACCGCGGATGAGCCTGGGGAGCTCCTCGAGGCCGGGCGCTCGAAGCTCGCCGCCAAGGGCCTGGACCTGCTCGTCGTGAACGAGGTGGGGCGCCCCGGGACCGGGTTCGGCGCCGAGACGAACCGGGCCGCGATCCTCGCCGCCGACGGCTCCGAGGAGCCGCTGCGGGAGTGGACGAAGGCCGAGCTCGCGCGGGCGATCTGCGATCGGCTCGCGGCCCTCCGCCGGCCCTTGCGCTGAGGGCTGCTATGCTCCGGCGGACATGAGCCGACCGTACCTGTTCACCTCCGAGTCGGTCACCGAGGGGCACCCCGACAAGCTCGCCGACCAGATCTCCGACGCGATCCTCGACGCGATCATCGCCGTGGACCCGGACGGGCGGGTGGCGTGCGAGACGCTCGTCACGACGGGCATCGTCATGGTGGCCGGGGAGATCACGACCTCCGAGTACGTCGACATCCCCTCGGTCGTGCGCGAGACGATCACCGAGATCGGGTACACGGACGCGAACTTCGGGATCGACGGCCACACCTGCGGCGTGCTCACCTCCATCCAGGAGCAGTCCCCGGACATCGCCCGGGGGGTGGACGCCGCCCTCGAGCTCCGCGAGGGGCACTCCCACGACGAGCTCGACACGCTGGGCGCCGGGGATCAGGGGATGATGTTCGGCTTCGCCGTGCGCGAGACGCCCGAGCTGATGCCGACCCCCATCGCCATGGCCCACCGCCTCACCAAGCGCCTCGCCGACGTCCGCAAGGCCGGTGTGATCCCGTACCTGCGCCCCGACGGCAAGAGCCAGGTGACGATCCAGTACGAGCAGGGGAAGCCGGTGCGGGTGGACACGATCCTCATCTCGGCCCAGCACCGCGAGGAGGTGGACGTCGAGACGCTGCTCAAGCCCGACGTCGAGGCCGAGGTGATCGACCCGGTCCTGCGCGAGTTCGAGCTCGACGCCGAGGGCGTGCGGATCCTGGTGAACCCCACCGGGCGGTTCGAGATCGGCGGGCCGAAGGCCGACACCGGCCTCACCGGGCGGAAGATCATCGTCGACACCTACGGCGGCATGGCGCCCCACGGCGGCGGCTGCTTCTCCGGGAAGGACCCGACCAAGGTGGACCGCTCCGGCGCCTACATGGCTCGGTACGTGGCGAAGAACCTCGTGGCCGCGGGGCTCGCCGACAAGCTCCAGATCCAGGTGGCCTACGCGATCGGCACCGCCCACCCCGTGTCCCTCGCGGTCGACACCTTCGGCACGGAGCACGTGGACCCCGAGAGGATCGTCGACCTCGTCTGGGAGGCCTTCGACTTCCGGCCGGCCGCCATCATCCGGACCCTCGACCTGCGCCGGCCGATCTACAAGGAGACGGCCGCCTACGGCCACTTCGGCCGCAAGGAGTTCGCGTGGGAGGCCGTGGACCGCGCGGATGAGCTCCGCCGGGCCGTCTCCTAGCGCCGTTCTGCAGGGCCCCGTCGCCGTCTGCATCGACCGGCCGGTCCTCGCGCTCGACCGACCGTTCACCTACGAGCTGGACCCCGCCCTCGGCGCGGGCGTCGGCTCCCTCGTGCAGGTCCGGTTCCACGGGCGGCTGGTCCGCGGGTGGGTGCTCGGGCCGACCGACGACGTGCCCGAGCGCCTCCTGCCCGTGCGCCGGGCGCTGTCGAACGTCCGGTTCTTCGACGAGCGGCGGCTGGCCCTCGCCCGATGGATCTCGGAGCGGTACGTCGCGCCCCTCGCCGCCGTCCTCGGCGCGATGGTCCCACCCCGCGTCGCCTCCGAGGAGGTGGTCGTCGGCGTCCGTGGGTGGGGAGGTGGCCCCGGTCGGAGCGGGGGCTCTGGGGAGAGCGCAGCGACCCGAAAGAGCGGAGCGCCGGGCGCGGAGACCGGGGCCGCCCTCGCCTCGTACGCGAACGGCGGACGCCTGGTCGATGCCCTGCGTCGGGGCGCGGGGGCCTTCGTGCTCCGGCCGGCGCCCGAGGATGAGCAGGCCCTCGCCGTGGCCTGCGTGGGGGCGGCCCTCGCCGGCGGGCGGCGGGCCGTCCTCATCGTGCCGGAGGCGGATCCGCTCCCGGCCACAGCCGTCGCCGTCCTCGAGGCCTTCGGGCCGGAGGTCGCGCTGTTCCTGGGGGGCGACCGGCGCTCCCGATACCGGATGTGGCTGGAGATCGCCGCCGGGCGGTACCGGGTCGTCGTCGGCACCCGCCCGGCCGTCTTCGCGCCCCTGCCGGAGCTCGGTCTCCTGTACGTCTCCCGCGAGAGCCATGCGTCCGGGACGTGGCGATGGCGCGGGCGCGGATCGAGGGGGCCGTGGCCGTCGCGGCCGCCCTCTACCCCTCGGTGGAGTCCTCGGTCCTCGGGGCGATCTCCGTCGAGCCGAGGGGGCGGCGGTGGCCTCCGGTGGAGGTGGTGGCCCCGGGGCCCGAGGGACGGGCTCCCCGGCTCGTCGCCGCCCTGCGGACGGCGCGGCGGGCCTTCCTGTTCGAGCCGCTCCCGGGGTACGGCATCGCCCGGGTCTGCCGCGCCTGCGGCGAGCCCGCGGCCTGCGCCGCATGCGGCGGGGTGCTCCGGCGCGAGGCGGGGTCGGTGCGGTGCGCGGTCTGCGGGGCCGAGGGCCGCTGCGCGAGCTGCGGGGCGGCGGACTTCGGCGTGGTGCGAGGCGGCGCGGAGCGGGTGGAGGAGTGGGCGCGCCGTGTCGCCTCGGTGCGAGTGGCCCGGATCGCTCCCGGAGACCGGCCGCGGCCACCGGGCCCCGCCGAGGTTCTCGTGGGCGGCGTGGAGGCGGTGAAGGACCTCGGGCCGCTCGGTCTCGACCTCGTGGGGATCCTGGACGCCGACCTCGCCGCCCGCCGCCCCGGC
>ML214212.1:5814-8327 GCA_004366195.1 Actinomycetota bacterium | reverse complement strand
GCGCCCTCCCCGAAGATGTCGCGGTACGTCGCCGCGACCTCCGCCGCCTTCCGCGGCTGCTCGGCGAGGAGGGCCTGCGCGATCTCGGAGGCCAGGCACCCCGAGAGCCCGATCAGGCCCTCGGCGTGTTCGGCGAGGAGCTCCTTGTCGATCCGCGGGCGGTGGTAGAAGCCCTCGAGGTGCGCGGCGGTCACGAGGCGGAGGAGGTTGCGGTACCCGCGCTCGTCGCGCGCGAGGATCGTGAGGTGGCGGTACTTCTCCTCGCTCTCGCCCGGCGCCCGCTCGAATCGGGACCCCGGCGCGACGTACGCCTCGACGCCGATGATCGGCTTCACGCCGGCGGCGAGGCCGGCCTCGTAGAACTCGAGGGCACCGAACATCGCCCCGTGGTCGGTGAGGGCGAGGGCCGGCATCCCCATCTCGGCGGCCCGCGCGAACAGGGCTCGGATCCTCGCCGCCCCGTCCAGGAGCGAGTACTCCGTGTGCGTGTGCAGGTGGACGAAGCTCTCACCCATCCGGGCCCATCCCCTCCGGGTACATCCTCCGATAGGACCACAGGACCCGCACCCCCGGCTGTGGGAAACCTGTGGATAACTTACAGGCTTGTGATTCCGACCCTCCGGAGGATAGACTCGGGCCTCGACCGAGGCAAACGCCCTGCGAGGAGCGGGCCGAGGGCAGGGCCGAGGAGAAGGAAGGAGCGGGACGGGATCGGATGCGGCTCTCGTACTCCAGCATCAACACCTACGAGACGTGCCCCGCGAAGTACCGCTTCCAGTACGAGGAGCGGCTCCCCACGGCCCCCTCCCCCGCGCTCTCGTTCGGGGACTCCCTCCACCGCGCGCTGCACCGCTTCCACGCGCGCCCGGTCCCCATCGCCCCGTCGCTCGGGGAGCTCCTGGAGACGCTGGATGAGGTCTGGGTCTCGGACGGGTACGCCGACCAGGCCGAGGAGGCGGCCTACCGCGAGCACGCGCGCCAGGTGCTGGCGCAGTACCACCGCGAGAACGCCGAGGCCTACCGGATCCCGGCGGCCCTCGAGTTCCGCTTCGAGATCGAGGTCGAGGGCGTCACGCTCTCGGGCGTGATCGACCGCATGGACCGGATCCCCGGCGGCGGCTACGAGATCATCGACTACAAGACGAACCGCCGCCTGCCGCCCCGGGAGCGCGTCGAGCGGGACCTCCAGCTCTCCATCTACCACCTCGCCGCGCGCGAGGTGTGGGGCATCGAGCCGGAGCGGCTCACCCTGTACTACCTCCTCCCCGGCCAGCGGATGACCACCGCGCGCACGCGGGCCCACATCGACGAGCTCCGTCGGCGGGTCGCCACCGTGGCCGAGCGGATCGCCGCGGGCCGCTTCGAGCCCAAGCAGAACCCGCTCTGCGACTGGTGCGCGTTCCGGCCTCGGTGCCCGCTGTTCCGCCACGCGTACGAGCGCCAGGAGGGCGACCCGGCGCCGCGGATGACCGCCGTCGTCGACGAGTGGATCTCGCTGAAGCGCCGGACGCGGGAGATCGCCCGGCGCCTCGAGGAGCTCGCGCCGCTGATCCACGCCTTCTGCGAGGAGCACGGCTACCGGCGCCTGTTCGGCTCGGACGGCGCCGCCGTGGACCGCCGGCCCCAGCACGTGACCGAGCCGGTCGACGAGCGCGTGCGGGGGATCCTCGAGCCCCTCGGTCTCTGGGACCGGGTGGTCTCCGTGGACCCCGAGAAGCTCTCGGCCCTCATCGAGTCGCGCATCCTGCCGCCGGAGGTCGAGGACGCCCTCCTCGCCTCCCGCCGCGAGGTCCGCACGCGCCACGCCCTCGTCCTGCGCGAGGCCGAGCGCGCGGCCGAGCGCCCCGGCGGCTGACCCGGCCTCAGACGCGCTCCGCGGCGGGCCGGCCCTCTCCCCTGGCCCGCCGCAGGGCCCGCTCCAGGTCCTCCGGCAGGGGCGCTTCCACCGCGATCGGCTCCCCCGTCACGGGGTGGGCGAAGGCGAGCCGGAACGAGTGCAGGAACGGTCGCTCGAGGCCGAGACGCTCCGCGTCGGCACCCCACCCCCCGTAGCGGCGATCCCCGAGGATGGGGTGACCGATCGCCGCCAGGTGCACCCGGATCTGGTGGGTGCGGCCGGTCCGGGGGGCGGCCTCGAGGAGCGTGGCCCCGGGCAGGCGCTCACGCACCTCGAACGCGGTCTCGGCGGGACGGCCCGTCACCGCCGCCACGCGCACCCGCGCCCCTCGACGGCCGAGCGGCGCGTCGACCACGAACCGCTCGTGCTCGACCGAGCCGCGGACGAGCGCGAGGTACCGGCGGTCGAGCTCGTGCCGCCGGACCATCGCGGCGAGCCCCTCGCGGGCCTGCTCCGAGAGCGCGACCACCAGCAGACCGGACGTCCCGGCATCGAGGCGGTGGACGATCCCCGGCCGCAGCGGATCCCCGACGTCGGCGAGGGGGAGGTCCAGCGCGAGGAGCCGGTTCACGAGCGTCCCCGTGCGGCGACCCTCCGTCGGGTGCGTCGGGAGGCC
>ML214212.1:0-5785 GCA_004366195.1 Actinomycetota bacterium | reverse complement strand
GGTAGACGACCCGCACCTCGCCCCGCTCGGGGGGAACGACGCGGATCGGCGAGAGGTCGACCACGACGCGCTCCCCGCCCGCGAGCCGGTACGACTTCGGCCGCACGACCCCGTCCACGAGCACCGCCCCAGCCGCGATCGCCCGCTGAGCCTCGGCGCGGGTGATGCCGAGGGCGTGGGCCACGACCGCGTCGAGCCGGCCCGGGGTCGCCTCGAACCCCTGCTCCACGCCCTCACTCCCCGGCCGTCTCGGTCTTCCCCGCCCGCTCGGGGCCGAGGCTCGAGACCGCGAGCAGGATCGCGCCGATCACGATCGCGCTGTCGGCGAGGTTGAACACCGGCCACACACGGAGGACGGTGAAGTCGGTGACCCGGCCGCTCAGACCGGGGCCACCGAGGGCCCGGTCGGTCAGGTTCCCGAGCGCGCCCCCGAGCACGAGACCCAGGGCCACCGCCACCAGCGTCCGCGGCAACCGCATCGAGATCGCGACGATCACCCCCACCACGAGCACGGTCGCCCCGGCGAACAACCACGGCGAGCTCCGGCCGATGCCGAACGCCCCGCCGGAGTTCGTCGTGTACGTGAGGTGGAGCACGCCGGGGATCAGCCGCATCGGCTGGCGTCCGGCGAGCGCGTGCTCGGCCCAGACCTTCGTCGCGCGATCGAGCGCGTACGCGACGGCCGCCACGGCGTACAGCAGCGCGGCGAGGCGGAGGGGCCGCCCCACGCCCGGCCCCCTATCGGCGGGCCTGCGCCTGCGCGTCCTTGATGCAGAGATCGACGTAGGGCAGGGCCTTCAGCCGCGCCTTCTCGATGGGCTTGCCGCAGCGGACGCAGATCCCGTACGTGCCCTCGTCCATGCGCTCCAGGGCGCGGTCGATCTTCCCCAGCAGGTCCCGCACGTTGTTCTCGATCGACAGGTCGCGCTCCCGCTCGAACGTGAACGTGCCGGCGTCGGCGTTCTCCTCGTCGAAGGACACCTCGCCCGACAGGTCGGACTGGGAGGTCGCGAACGAGCTCTCCTCGATGGTCGCGAGCTGGGACTCCAGCTCCCGGCGCTCCTCGAGCAGGCGCCCGCGCAGGTCCTCGAGCTCCTTCTTCGTGTACGCGGGCTTCGTGACCATAGCCGAAGGACGGTAGCATCCCCCGCTCCCGCCGACAACGGGGCTCAGACCCCCGGCAGCCGCCGACGCAGGTCCTCGGGCTCGAGCCCCTCCACCTCGAAGACCTTCTCGCGGGAGGCAGCGCCGGCCACGAGCCGTACGGCGGAGGCCCCCACCCCGAGGGCCCGGGCGAGGGCCCGTCTCGCCTCCTCGGTGGCGCGACCGCGCTCCGGTGCCGAGCGGACCCGCACGCGGATCCCGCCCGGACCGACCTCCACGGCCGTCCGGTCGGACCTCGGCACCACGCGGACCGTGACCCGCACCATCCCGCCGTGTAGCATGCCGCGTACAGGCGACGACGGGAACGGGTAGGCGGGATCCGCCTCCCCCAGCGAGCCGGGGACGGTAGGAGCATGGCGGCAGGCCCCCCGCGAAGATCCTCCCCGAGCCTCCGCCCGAACCGGGCGCCGAGGGCCGGCGCCCGCAGGAGACGCGGACGGGACCCGCCCGTGACCGCGGGAGGCCCTGATGGCGGCCGAGGAGCGGTCCGCCGCCGTGAGGCCCGGGCAAGCGGGGTGGCACCGCGGGGCAGGCGCCTCGTCCCCGAGGGGGCGGGGCGCTTTCCGTTCGACGACGAGGAGGACGACAGGTGACGGAGCGGTTCGAGCCGGTGGACCCGAGGGTCCGGTTCCCGGACCTCGAGCGGCGGATCCTCGCGTTCTGGCGTGAGGCCGACGTCTTCCACCGCCAGCTCGAGGAGCGACGCGACGGTCCCCTGTGGGTCTTCTACGAGGGCCCGCCGACCGCGAACGGCCGCCCGGGGATCCACCACATGGAGTCCCGGACGTTCAAGGACGTCTACCCGCGGTTCAGGGCGATGACCGGGCACTACGTCCCCCGCAAGGCGGGCTGGGACTGCCACGGCCTCCCGGTGGAGCTCGAGGTGGAGAAGGAGATCGGAACCCGCACCAAGCGCGACATCGAGGCCCTCGGCATCGCCGAGTTCAACCGCCGGTGCCGGGAGTCGGTCACGCGCTACGTCGACGACTGGGAGCGAGCCACCGAGCGCATCGGCTTCTGGATCGACACCCGCGACGCGTACTGGACGATGGACACGTCCTACATCGAGAGCGTGTGGTGGTCCCTGAAGCGGCTGCACGAGCGCGGGCTCCTCTACCAGGACGACCGGGTCACGAGCTACTGCCCCCGCTGCGGCACCGCCCTCTCGGACGCCGAGACCGCCCTCGGCTACGAGGAGGTGGAGGACCCGAGCGTCTTCGTCCGCTTCCGCATCGTCGAGGCCGAGGACCCCTCCCTCGTGGGCGCCGCGCTCCTCGGGTGGACGACGACGCCCTGGACCCTGATCTCGAACACGGGGGTCGCCGTGGCGCCCGACGCCACGTACGTGGAGGTCGAGCACGAAGGTGAGCGGCTCATCCTGGCCGCCGCCCTCCGCGAGCGGGTCCTGCCCGGCTCGACCGAGCGGCGCTCCTTCGCCGGCCACGAGCTGGTCGGCGCCCGGTACGAGCCGCTGTACCCGACCGTGGAGGGCGCCCACCGCGTGGTCGCCGCCGACTTCGTCTCGCTCGAAGACGGCACCGGCGTTGTGCACATGGCCCCCGCCTTCGGCGCCGAGGACCTCGAGGTCGGCCGCCGCGAAGGCTGGCCGGTCTTCAAGCCCATCGACGGCGAGGGACGGTTCACCGAGCAGGCGCCGGCGTTCGTGCGCGGCCGGTTCTTCAAGGACGCCGACCCCCTCATCCTGGAGGACCTCCGGTCGCGGGGGCTGCTGCTCCGGGCGGGGACGATCCGCCACACCTACCCCCTGTGCTGGCGTTGCGGGACCCCCCTGATCTACCTGGCGCGGAGCTCGTGGTACATCCGGACCACCGCCGTGAAGGACCGTCTCCTCGAGGTCAACGAGGAGGTGAACTGGTACCCCGAGCACATCAAGCACGGCCGCTACGGGGACTGGCTCCGCAACAACGTGGACTGGGCCCTCTCGCGCGAGCGCTACTGGGGGACCCCGCTGCCGATCTGGCGCTGCCCGCGGGGGCACGACACGGCGATCGGCTCCCTGGCCGAGCTCTCCGAGCGGGCCGGGCGCGACGTGACCGGCATCGACCCCCATCGCCCGGCCATCGATGCGGTCACGTTCCCCTGCCCGGACTGCGGCGAGGAGGCCCGGCGCCTGCCGGAGGTCATCGACACCTGGTACGACTCGGGGGCGATGCCCTTCGCCCAGTGGGGGTACCACCCCGAGCTCGGCCGGGGGCTCGAGGAGTTCGCGCGCCACTTCCCCGCCGACTTCATCTCCGAGGCGATCGACCAGACGCGCGGTTGGTTCTACACGCTGATGGCCGAGGCCGTCCTCCACTTCGACTCGACCGCGTACCGGAACGTGGTCTGCCTCGGCCACATCGTGGACGCCGAGGGGCGGAAGATGAGCAAGAGCCTCGGCAACGTGATCGACCCCTGGGACGTCCTCGAGCGACAGGGGGCCGACGCGCTCCGCTGGTACCTCCTCACGAACGGCTCGCCGTGGACCTCACGGCGCGTGAGCATGGACATCCTCGACGAGGTCGTGCGGCGGTTCCTGCTCACGCTGTGGAACGTCTACGCCTTCTTCGTGACCTACGCCAACGCGAGCGGCTTCGACCCCTGGGCGGAGCCGGAGATCCCGGTGGCCGAGCGACCCCCGCTCGATCGATGGATCTGCTCGCAGCTCGCCGCCACCGCGCGCGAGGCCCGCGAGCGCCTCGACGCCTACGACGCCACCGGGGCCGGACGGCGGATCGAGCGGTTCCTCGACGACCTCTCCAACTGGTACGTGCGTCGCGCGAGGCGGCGCTTCTGGGACCCGGGCGGGGAGGGCGGACCCGACACCCGCGCGGCGTTCCAGACCCTCCACACCTGCCTCACGACGCTCGCCCGCCTGCTCGCGCCCTTCACCCCCTTCGTCGCCGAGGAGCTCTGGCGGAACCTCGCGGCCGGGCGCGCGGGGGCCCCGGACTCCGTGCACCTCGCCGACTACCCCACGGGGGAGGAGCTCCCCGTCGACGAGGCGCTCGACCGGGCGATGGCCCTCGCCCGGCAGATCGTGGAGCTCGGCCGGCGCGTGAGGACCGAGGCCAAGGTGCGGGTGCGCCAGCCCCTCCTCGAGGCGGTCGTCCACGTCCCCGACCGCGAGGGGATCGAGCCGCTCCTGCCCCTCGTCGCGGAGGAGCTGAACGTGAAGCGCGTCGTCTTCGCGGCCTCGGCGGAGGCCTTCGGCCGGTGGCGGGCCAAGCCGAACTACCGCGTGCTCGGGCCGCGCCTCGGGCCCGCGGTGAAGGAGCTCGCCGCCGCCCTCGCCGCCGACGACGGGGCCCTGGCCGGCGCGCTCGCCCGGGGCGAGCGGGTGACGGTGGACACGGCGTCGGGACCGATCGAGCTCGGCCCCGAGGAGGTCGATCTCGCGCAGGAGACCCGCGAGGGATGGGGCGTCGCGACGGAGGGCGGCGTGACGGTCGCGCTCGAGCTCGAGGTCACGCCGGAGCTCCGGCTCGAGGGACTCGCGCGGGAGCTCCTCCGCGCCGTGCAGGACGCGCGGCGGGAGGCGGGGCTCGAGGTGAGCGACCGGATCGTCCTCGGGGTGACGGCCGCCGGTGAGCTCGCCGACGCGCTCGCGGCGCACCGGGACGCGATCGCGGCCGAGACCCTGGCCCTCGAGGTGCGGGACGAGCCGGTGCCCGACGCCGCGTTCCGGACGATCGCCGAGGTGGACGGCTCGAGCGTGACGATCACGCTCCGCCGGGCTGAGGGCGCCTCGACCCGAGGGTGAACGGGGTCCCCGCTCGGGGATCAGTCCTCGCCGAAGAACAGCTCGCGGAGGGAGCGCTCCCCGGAGTCCCTCCGGAGCTCGCCGGGAGGTGGCGCCTCCCCGCCTCCGGAGGCGGGCTCCTCGCCCCCCGGCACCCCGATGGGAGCGAAGGCCTCCTCGGGCGAGGGACCGCGCTGCGGCTCGGACGCCGCGACGGAGGGTTCCGGCCGGGACGCCGCCGGCGCCTCATCCCGGCGCTCCGCCGGGCGCCGCTCCTCGGCCCGGGAACGGAGCTCCTGGACCATGGCCTTGATCCCCTCGGCGTGGGACCGGACGAGCGTGCCGAGGCTCTCCAGGAACTCCCGCTCGCGGTTGAGGAACGGCGCGAGCGCGGCCCGAAGATCGTCCCCGCCTCCCGCCAGGGCCGCCGCGCGCGCGCGGGCCTCGGCCAGGATCCGGTCGGCCTCGCGTCTGGCCGCGGGGACGATGCGCTCCGCCACGGCGCGAGCGGACCACCGAACGGGCGCGGCCGCCGGCGGGGCTTTGCCGTCGCCCATGTACTCGTCCCATGCGGCCGCGCGGTCCTTCGCACACCAGATGTTTCTGGATTTTTCGAACGAATCTTGCGACAGGATCGGATACAGGAACGTGTAGATCGTCACGTCCTTCAGCTTGCGCAGTTCAAGGTACAGTTTCTTGCAAAAGCCGCAGTTCGGGTCTTCGAACGTCGCCAAAACGCGCCTGCCGTTGCCGCGCACGATCTTCACCGCCTGCTCCAACGGCAGCGCGGCAAAGTCCACGCGCAGCAGTTCGTCGCGCTTTTTCTGCGTCAGATCTTCGCGCGTGCGCGCGTCGAACACGCGCCCGGCGAAAACGTAA
>SIRV01000292.1 GCA_004366195.1 Actinomycetota bacterium | reverse complement strand
CGAGCCCGAGATCCTCCAGGGGCAGACCCTCCTCGAGGATCAGCGCCGCCGACAGGAACCGCGGCTCCGCCCCCATCATCGCGAGGTCGTTCACCGTCCCGTTCACCGCGAGCTCTCCGATGTTCGAGCCGGGGAAGAACCGGGGGGTGACGACGAAGGCGTCCGTGGTGAAGGCGAGCCGCACGCCACCGAGCTCCATCACCGCCGCGTCGCCGAGGCGCGCGAGCTCGGAGGCGCCCGTCTCGTCGAGGATCGGCACGAGCACCTCGCGGATCAGCTGCTGGGTGAGGCGACCGCCGCTGCCGTGCCCGAGGAGCACGTTCGCGCCCGGCGGGAGGGGCACCGGGCAGCGCAGCACGAAGCCCTCCGGCTCCTTCACGTCGCCGCCTCCACCGCGCGAGGCCGTCCGGCGAGGAAGTACGCGGCGCACGCGCCCTCGCTCGAGACCATCGGCGCCCCGAGGGGCGTCGAGGGCGTGCAGAGCGTCCCGTAGGCCGGGCACCGGTCCGGCCTGACCCGCCCGGTGAGCACCTCGCCGGCGATGCAGACCTCGGACTCGCTCGCCGGGGCGCCCTCGCGCGGGAAGCGCAGCTCGGCGTCGAACCGACGATAGGCCTCGCGCAGGCGGAGCCCGCTCTTGGGGATCACGCCGATCCCTCGCCAGGCCCGGTCGCAGGTCTCGAAGACCTCCGCCACCACCCTCTGGGCCTCCCGGTTCCCCTCGCGGACCACGGCGCGGACGTACTGGTTCTCGACCTCGTGCCGACCCTCCTCCAGCTGCCGGACCAACATGAGGATCCCCTCCAACAGGTCCACGGGCTCGAACCCGGTGACGACGATCGGGACCCGGTAGTCGCGGGCGAGGGGCTCGTACTCGCGCCAGCCCTGGACGGCGCACACGTGCCCCGGCGCGAGGAACCCCTGCACGCGGTTCCCCGGCGTCGCCAGGATCGCCACGATCGCCGGCGGCACGAGCACGTGGGCCACGAGGAGCGCGAAGTTCTCGATGCCGAGGCGCGAGGCCTGCAGGACCGCCATCGCGTTCGCCGGCGCCGTCGTCTCGAACCCGACGGCGAAGAAGACGACCGTCTTGTCCGGGTTGCGGCGGGCCACCTCCAGCGCGTCGAGGGGGGAGTACACCACCCGGACGTCGCCGCCGGCGGCCCGCGCCATCAGCAGATCCTCGCTCGAGCCCGGGACCCGCAGCATGTCCCCGAACGAGCACAGGATCGCGTCGGGCCGCTTGGCGATGGCGATCGCCTCGTCGATGAGGGCGAGCGGGGTGACGCAGACCGGGCATCCCGGCCCGTGGACGAGGGAAATCGTCGGCGCGAGCAGCTCGTCGATCCCCTGACGGATCAGCGTGTGCGTCTGCCCCCCGCAGACCTCCATGACCGTCCACGGTCGGGTCGCGGTCCGGTGGATCTCCTCCACGAGCGCCCGCGCGATCCGGTCGTCGCGGTACTCGTCGACGAACCTCACGCCGCACCTCCCGGCCGGTAGTCCTCGGCCCGGACCCCCTCGGGGTCCTGAGGCAGGTCGATGTCCTCGAGGTTCCCCATCTCGGCGAGGAGCTCGTAGGCGCGCCGGGCCTCCTCCTCGTCCACGACGCTGATGGCGAACCCGACGTGGATCACGACCCAGGAGCCGACGTCGGCCTCCGGCGCGTACTCCAGGCACGCCTCGCGCGTGACGCCGCCGAAGTCCACGCGGCCCATGCGGACGCCGTCCTCCGTGTAGATCTCGATGACCTTCCCCGGGACGCCGAGGCACACGGCGCACCTCCAGGCTCGCTCAGCCCTCCAGCCGGGCGCTCGCCACGAGCACCTGGCCGAGGGCGATGCCCCCATCCCCCACCGGGGTCCGCCTCGGAACGTACACCTCGAAGTCGCAGGTCTCCAAGCGGGCCGCCACGTCCGAGAGGAGGAGGTCGTTCTGGAACACGCCGCCGCCGAGCACCACGCGCGAGAGGCCGGTGCCGCCGCGGATCGCTCGGCACATCTCGAGGATCGCGGCCGCGAGCGTGCGGTGGAACCGCCCCGCCACCTCGCCCGCCGACCGCCCCCGGATCAGGTCCTTCACCACCCCGGCGATGATGGGACGCGTGTCGAGGACCAGCCGCCCGTCCACGGTGGCGAGCTCGAACGCGTACTCGCGCGTCGCGCTGGAGAGCGCCGCCTGCTCGAGCAGGATCGCCGGCTGCCCCTCGTAGGTGGCCTCCTCGCAGATGCCGGCCAGGGCCGCGACCGCGTCGAACAGCCGTCCCCCGGAGCTCGTACGGGGCGACGGCAGCTCACCGCGCACCTGCGCGAGGACCGTCTCGATCTCCTCGGCCGGGCGTTCGCCGAGCAGTCCGAGGGCCGCCGGCAGCACCCCCGCGTCCTGCGCGTGGGCGATCGCCATCCGCCAGGGGTGCCGGACCGCCGCGTCGCCGCCGGGCTGCCGGACCTGGCGCAGATGCCCCACCCGTTCCGCCCTCGCCGCGTCGCAGACCAGGAACTCGCCGCCCCAGGCCGTCTCGTCCTCGCCGAGCCCGAACCCGTCGAAGGCGACGCCGATCACCTCCCCCTGCAGCCGGTGCTCGGCCATGGTGGCCGCCACATGCGCATGGTGGTGCTGGACGGCCACGCGCGGCAGGCCGGTCTCCTCCGCGTAGCGGGTGGAGAGGAAGTCGGGGTGCAGATCGTGGGCCACGGCCTCCGGCTCGATCCGGAAGAGCGTGCGGTACCGATCGAGGGCCTCCTCGTACGCCCGCATCGCCTCCTCGCTGTCGAGGTCGCCGATGTGCTGGGAGAGGAACGCGTGGGTGCCCGAGGCCAGGCAGAAGGCGCCGTGGAGCTCGGCGCCCGCGCCGAGGAGCGGGGGCACCGCGACGGGGAGCGCGATGGGGCTCGGCGCGTAGCTCCGCGCCCGTCGCATCACCACCGCCGCGCCTCGCCACACCCGGGTGACGGGGTCGTCGTACCGGGCCACGATGGCCCGGTCGTGGAGGAGGAAGGCGTCGGCGATCCCCCGCAGCCGTCGGAGCGCGTCCTCGTCGTCGATGCAGATCGGCTCGTCCGAGACGTTCCCGCTCGTCATCACGAGCGGCCGCCCAACCTCCCTGAGGAGCAAGTGGTGCAGCGGCGTCGCCGGCAACATCGCGCCCTGTCGACGGTGACCTGGCGCCACCGAGGGCGCGAGGGTCCCGCGGTCGCGGACGAGGACGATCGGCGCCTGGGGCGAGGCGAGGAGGCGCTCCTCGGCCGGCGAGAGCTCGAACCGCGCCCGGGCCGCCTCGAGGTCGGCGACCATGACCGCGAAGGGCTTGTGCGGCCGCCGCTTGCGGCGACGGAGCTCGGCCACGACGGCCTCCTCCTCGGCCAGGCAGGCGAGGTGGAACCCGCCGAGCCCCTTCAGGGCCACGATCTTGCCCTCGAGCAGGAGGGCGGCGGCGCGCTCGATGGGATCCCCCGCGATCGTCCGCCCCCGCGGGTCCACCAGGCGGAGCGTGGGGCCGCACGCCGGGCAGGCCACCGGCTCGGCGTGGAAGCGACGGTCGGAGGGGTCCCGGTACTCGCGCTCGCAGTCCGGGCACATCGGGAAGACCCGCATGCTGGTCCGCTCCCGGTCGTAGGGGAGGGCCTCGATGATCGTGAACCGCGGGCCGCAGTCGGTGCAGTTGATGAACGGATAGCGGTACCGGCGGTCGGCGGGGTCGAAGAGCTCGCGGAGGCAGTTCCCGCACGTCGCGACGTCGGGCGAGATCAGCCGTTCGCCGAGCTCCTCCTCCTGGCTCTCGTCGACCTCGAAGGTGGCGAAGCCGCCCGGTCGGACCTCGGACCAGCGCACCTCCTCGACCCGGGCGAGCGGCGGCGGATCGGCCTCCAGCGCCCGGCAGAACGCGTCGAGACGCTCCTCCGGGCCCTCGGCGAGGATCTCGACGACGCCGCCCCGATTGCGGACCCAGCCGGTGACGCCGTGGCGGTTCGCCAGCCGCCAGACGAACGGCCGGAACCCCACCCCTTGCACCACGCCGCGGACCTCGATCCTGCGCGCCACGACCG
>SIRV01000291.1 GCA_004366195.1 Actinomycetota bacterium | reverse complement strand
CCCGACGAGGTCTGGGGCCACCTCCCGCTCGAGGTCCAGCGGCAGATCATCGACAAGCGCCTCCGCTTCTACGTGATCGATGCCCAGAGGATCGCGAACGAGGTGGGCCTCGGGCGCCGCGTCAACACCGTCCTCCAGACCTGCTTCTTCGCCCTCTCGGGCGTGATGGACCGGGAGGAGGCGATCCGCGCCATCAAGGCCCAGATCGAGAAGACCTACGGCAAGCGCGGGCGCGCGGTCCTCGAGCAGAACTTCGCCGCCGTGGACCGCGCGCTCGAGGGCCTCCACGAGGTCCGGGTCCCCGCCGAGGCCACCTCCCGGATCCACCGGATCCCGCCCATCCCGGAGGACGCCCCCGACTTCGTCAAGCGCGTCACGGCCATGATCGCGGCGGGGCAGGGCGACCTCCTGCCGGTCTCGGCCCTCCCGCCGGACGGCACCTTCCCCACCGGCACCTCGAAGTACGAGAAGCGGTCGATCGCGCTGGAGATCCCGATCTGGGACCCGGAGATCTGCATCGACTGCGCCAAGTGCGCGCTCGTCTGCCCGCACGCGGCGATCCGCATGAAGGTCTACGAGCCCTCGGCGATCGAGGGGGCCCCGTCCACCTTCAAGCACAAGGAGTTCAAGGACCGGGAGCATCCCGGCATGTGGATGACGATCCAGGTCGCGCCGGACGACTGCACCGGCTGCGGGGTCTGCGTTGACACCTGCCCCGCCAAGAGCAAGGAGGTCGCCAAGCACAAGGCGATCGACATGGAGCCGAAGCTCGAGCACCTGGACGTGGAGCGGACCAACTTCGAGTTCTTCCTGAAGATCCCGCCCATGGACCGCCGCACGGTCAAGGTGGCGTCGATCAAGGGGTCGCAGATGCTCGAACCGCTGTTCGAGTTCTCCGGCGCCTGTGAGGGCTGCGGCGAGACCCCGTACCTCAAGCTCCTCTCGCAGATGTACGGGGACCGGATCCTCATCGCCAACGCCACCGGCTGCTCCTCCATCTACGGCGGCAACCTCCCGACGACGCCGTGGGCGAAGGGGCCCGACGGTCGGGGCCCCGCCTGGTCGAACTCCCTGTTCGAGGACAACGCGGAGTTCGGGCTCGGCATGCGTCTCGCCCTGGACCACCTCGCCGAGCACGCCCGCGACCTGTTGCGGCGCCTCGCGCCGCAGATCGGGGACGACCTCGTCACCCGGATCCTGGAGGCCGAGATGGCCGACGAGGTCGGGATCTTCGAGCAGCGCGAGCGCGTGGCCGAGCTGCGGCGTCGGCTCGCCCGGATCGAGGGCGACGAGGCGCGGAACCTGGACCAGATCGCGGACGCCCTCGTGCGCAAGAGCGTGTGGATCGTCGGCGGCGACGGCTGGGCCTACGACATCGGCTTCGCCGGCCTCGACCACGTGCTCTCGACCGGTCGCGACGTCAACATCCTCGTCCTCGACACCCAGGTGTACTCGAACACCGGCGGCCAGGCCTCCAAGGCGACGCCGCGCGGGGCCGTCGCCAAGTTCGCCGCGGCGGGGAAGCCGATCGGGCGGAAGGACCTCGGGCTGTTCGCCTCGGACTACGGGAACGTCTACGTGGCGCAGGTGGCGCTCGGCGCTGACAACGCGCAGACCGTGAAGGCCTTCGCCGAGGCCGAGTCCTGGCCCGGGCCGTCGCTCGTCATCGCCTACAGCACCTGCATCGCCCACGGGATCGACATGTCGACCTCCATGAGCCACCAGCGCGAGGCCGTCCTCTCGGGGTTCTGGCCGCTGTACCGGTACGACCCGCGGGTGGCGCTGGAGGGCGGTCGCCCGTGGCAGCTCGACAGCAAGGAGCCGACGCTGCCCCTGCGGGAGTTCCAGGCCAAGGAGGCGCGGTTCGCGATGCTGGCGCGCTCGCGGCCCGAGGAGTTCGAGCGCCTCCAGGCGCTCGCGCAGGCCGACGCCGAGGAGCGCTGGCGCCTGTACGAGCAGCTCGCCCAGGTCGTCCGCCGGGTACCCGCCCCGATCCTCGACGGGCAGCGCCGAGCCGGCGGCGGGGCGGAGGAGGTGGAGCCGTGACGGTCGACCTGCGCACCCGGTACATGGGCCTCGACCTCGCGAACCCCGTCGTGGCCGCCGCCTCCACCCTCTCCTCGCGGATCGACAACCTGAAGCGCCTCCAGGACGCGGGGGCGGCCGCCGTCGTGTTCCAGTCGCTGTTCGAGGAGCAGATCGAGCACGAGGAGATCCAGATCCACCGCGTCCTCGAGCACGGCGCCGAGAGCTTCGCGGAGGCGACCACGTACCTGCCGGACCTCGAGGAGTACAACGTGGGACCCGACGCGTACCTGCGGCACCTCGAGGCATCCAAGCGCGAGCTCGAGATCCCGATCATGGGGAGCCTGAACGGCGTCTCGACCGGCGGCTGGGTCCGGTACGCGAGGCTGATCCAGGAGGCGGGCGCCGACGCCCTCGAGCTGAACATCTACTACATCGCGGCCGACCCGGAGGAGACCGGGGAACAGGTGGAGCGCCGGTACCTCGACCTGGTCCGCGCGGTACGGGAGGCGGTGACGATCCCCCTCGCCGTGAAGATCGGCCCCTTCTTCAGCTCGATCCCGAACATGGCCAAGCGCCTGGTCGAGGCCGGGGCCGACGGGCTCGTGCTCTTCAACCGCTTCCTCCAGCCCGACATCGACCTGGACTCCCTGGAGCCCCTGCCGACGCTGCGCCTCTCGACGTCGGACGAGCTCCGCCTGCCCTTGCGCTGGATCGGGATCCTCTACGGCCGGATCCGCGCCTCCCTCGCCGCGACCACCGGGTGCCACACCGCCGAGGACGCTCTGAAGCTGATCCTCGCCGGCGCCGACGTGACCATGATGGCGAGCGCCCTGTTCCGGCACGGGCCGGAGCACGTCCGGACCGTCGTCGAGGGCATCGCCGCCTGGCTCGAGGAGCGCGAGTACCACTCGGTGCGGCAGGCCAAGGGGAGCCTCGCCCAGATCAACGTGCCGGACCCGGCCGCGTACGCCCGCGCGAACTACATGGAGATGCTGGCGCGGTTCACGAGCCCGTACGACTGGCGGGCCGCACCGTCGGAGCCCCGCGCCTGACGGTGCGGCCCGCCGCCCGGCAGCCTCAGAAGCTGAACAGGGAACCCGTGACGGTGAACGGCACGACGTCACCGAGCCCCGCGAACACCGCGAACAGCGCCATCGCGGTGCCGAGGAAGGTCACGTTGCGCCAGAACGCCTGCGCCTGGAGCATCCGCTGCATCGGGTCGTCCACCTTCCAGAACGCGTGGAACCACAGCGCCGTCGGGATGACCCACAGCCCGATCAAGAGCGCTCCCACGTCGGGCCAGATGCCGAACGCCACGGACGCCGCCGCGGCCAGCAGGTACAGACCCGAGGGCCACCCCGCCAGCTTCGGCCACGGGAACCCCGCGGACTTGGCGTAGCCCTCCGCCTGGGCGCCCTGGAAGAGGTGGAACGACGCGGAGAAGACGAAGAACGACGCGAGCACGATCCTGCCGGCGAGCAGCACCGCACCTGCCGCTCCGCTCATGACCTGCACCTCCTTGGAACCTACGAACCGACCGCTACTTCTTTCTGGATAGTAACATGTTTCCGGGATGTAACGGACATGGGGTCACGTCGCGGGCGTAGACTTCGAGCGATGCGCCGGCGGTCGGCCAGCCACGAGGGCGAACGGGGGCCCGAGACGGGCGTCTGCCCCGCCACGGCGGCCCTCGAGCTGCTCGGGCGGAAGTGGACGGGGTTCATCCTCTGGGCGCTCCTCGACGGGCCCCGCCGGTACACGGAGATCCTCCACGCGGTGCCGGGCATCACCGACCGGGTGCTCTCGGTGCGCCTGAAGGAGCTCGAGCGGGCCGGTATCGTCACCCGCCGTCAGTACGCGGAGATCCCCGCCCGCGTCGAGTACACGCTCACCGAGCGCGGCCGGGACCTCGCGCCGATCATCGCCGAGATGGCGCGATGGAGCGAGCGCTGGGGCGGCCGACCTCGCCGCCCGGGCGCCGGCCGGACCGCCTGATCAGCCGGCCAGCAGGCGGCGGAGCACCATCCGGAGGATCCCGCCGTCGCGCAGGTACTCCACCTCGACCGGCTGGTCGACGCGGACCGTCACCGGGAACACGATCTCGCCCCCGTCCTCCGACCGGGCGCGCACGGACGCCTCCTGACCCGGTTCAATCCCGCCGGCCAGGCCGAGCACGTCGAAGGTCTCCCGCCCGGTGAGGCCGAGCGACGCCGCCGAGTCCCCCGGACGGAACGCGAGGGGCACGATCCCCATGCCGACCAGGTTCGAGCGGTGGATGCGCTCGAAGCTCTCGGCGAGCACGGCGCGCACGCCGAGGAGGGCAGGCCCCTTGGCCGCCCAGTCCCGGCTCGAGCCGGAGCCGTACTCCTTGCCG
>SIRV01000290.1 GCA_004366195.1 Actinomycetota bacterium | reverse complement strand
GCCCACGACGGGTGGGTCGAACGCGCGTTCGGGTCATGGCCGCATGATACCGAACGTCCGTTCGAAGTCAAGCCCGAACATATGTTTGCCCTCCTTCGCCCAGCGTGGTAGCGTCCCGCTCGAGGCTAGGAGGAGGCACCGACATGGCGATCGACACCCGGGGGCTCACGCCCAGGCAGCGGCGGATCGTGGAGTTCATCGAGCGGACGATCCGGGAGCGCGGCTACCCGCCCACCGTCCGCGAGATCGGCGAGGCCGTGGGCCTTACCTCGTCCTCCAGCGTCCACGCCCAGCTCGCGAACCTCCAGCGCCGCGGGCTGCTCCGCAAGGACCCCACCAAGCCCCGCGCCATGGTGCTCGAGGCGCCGCGCCCCCAGGGGGCCGTCGTGCCGCTCCTCGGCAAGGTCGCGGCCGGCGCTCCGACCCTGGCCGACCAGGAGATCGAGGAGTACCTGACGATCCCCACAGGGTTCGCAGGCGAGGCCGACCACTTCGCGCTCCGGGTCCGGGGCGACTCCATGGTCGGCGCCGGCATCCTCGACGGCGACATCGTCGTCGTGCGCGCGCAGGAGGACGCCGACGACGGCGACATCGTCGCCGTCCTGCTCCCCGGCCCCGCCGAGCCGGAGGCCACCGTGAAGCGCCTGCGTCGGCGGGATGGGAGGGTGTGGCTCGTGCCGGAGAACCCGGCCATGGAGCCATTCGAGATGGACCCCGAGGGCAGGATCCTCGGACGGGTGGTGGCGGTCCTCCGGAAGGTCTAGGCTCCTCGCGATACCGAGCCTCCGGAGGGTGCAGATGTCGGGTCCGCCAACCACGGAGCTCGAGCGCGCCATCCGCGCCCAGCCCGCCGAGCTGTCGCGCGTGCTCGAGACCCCCATCCCCCACGGCATCGTGGAGCGCCTGCGCCAGGCGCGGCGCATCTGGGTCGTGGGGACCGGCACCAGCCTCCACGCGGCGGAGCTCGCCGCCATGATGCTCCACGACGCGGGGCGAGCGGCGACCGCCGTCCCCTCGATGCGCTTCGTGAACTGGGCCCCGCCCGTGGATCCCGCCGACGCGCTCCTGCTCATCAGCCACAACGCCGGGCAGGAGACCGCCTACGCGGCCGCGGCCTTCACCATGGCCATGGACGCCGGCCTCCGCGTCGTCGCCGTGACCCGCCGCGGCGGCGGGCTGCCCGACACCGTGGAGACGGTCGAGCGCGAGCGCTCCCACACCTACACCGTGAGCTACACGACCGCCCTGGTCCAGCTCGCGCGTCTCGCCCACGCTCTGGGGGCCGAGCCCTACGCGCCGGAGGTCCTCGCCAGGATCCCCGGGGCGGTGGAGGCCGCCATCGCCGACCCCGGCACCGAGCGCATCCCGCAGCCGGGACGGGCGCTCGTGCTCTTCGGCGAGGGACCGGCCGCGGTCACCGCGCGGGAAGGGGCGCTGAAGGTCCGGGAGGCGGCGCGGGTCCTCGCGGAGGGGTACGACGTCGAGCACCTGCTGCACGGCTCGGCGGTGCCCCTCGACGGGCGCGACCACCTCGTCGCGCTCCTCCCTCCCGACACCGACGGCCTCGTCGAGGCCGTGGCCCGCGCCGGCGAGCTCGCTGGGATCCCCACCACCCGGGTGCGAGAGCCCGCCGACCTGCCGCCGGCGCTCGCTCAGATCCCGCTCACGGTGCGGCTGCAGCTCCTCGCCCTGCGTTTCTCGCGCGAGCGGGGCACCAACCCCGACGTCGCGATCGAGGGGCCGTGGGCGGACGAGCACCTCTGGGCGATCGGGATGCCGCCGGGGTTCCTCACCGGCTGAGCGCATCCCGCCGCTCCTCCCCGAGCGGCGACGCGTAGCGGGCGACGCGCGCGTGCACGCGCTCACCCACGCGCGCCCGCACGAGGATCCCCTCCGGGAGGGCGTACTCCGAGAGCACCTCGGCCTCCCGGTGCAGGAGCGCCAGGAGGTCACCACGCTCGTGCGGGATGAGGACCTCCACGCGGACCGGGTAGCGCGGGAGACGCTCGGCCACCCTCTCCAGGAGCTCGTCCAGCCCCGCCCCCGTGGCCGCCGAGATCGGCACGGCCTCCGGGTGCCTCGCGGTCACGCGCCGCCGCTGCACCGGCGTGAGGAGGTCGATCTTGTTGAGCGCGAGGACCTCGGGGACCGCCCCGGCTCCGATCTCCGCGAGCACCGTCCGCACCGCCTCGATCTGCGCCTCCAGCTCGGGGCTCGCGGCGTCGGCGACGTGGACGACGAGGTCGGCCCTGACGACCTCCTCCAGCGTGGAGCGGAACGCCTCGACGAGCTCGTGCGGCAGCTTGCGCACGAACCCCACCGTGTCCGAGACGGTGGCCTCACGCCCGCTCGGCAGACGGATCCGCCGCGTCGTCGGGTCCAGGGTCGCGAACAGCTGGTCGGCCACGACCACGTCGGCCCGCGTGAGGGCCCGCATCAGCGTCGACTTCCCGGCGTTCGTGTACCCGGCGATCGCGACCTGGGGGACGCCCGAGCGCTCCCGGCGCGCCCGCTTCAGGTCTCGGGTCCGGGCGAGGTCGCGCAGGTCGCGCCGGAGCTTCGCGATGCGGCGCCGGATGTGCTGGCGGTCCACCTCGAGCTTGGTCTCGCCCGGGCCCCGGGTCCCGATCCCGCCCCCGAGGCGGCTCATGGCCTCGCCCCAGCCGCGCAGCCGGGGCAGGAGGTAGTTCAGCTGCGCCAGCTCGACCTGGGCCTTGCCCTCGCGGCTGCGCGCGTGCAGGGCGAAGATGTCGAGGATCAAGGCCGTCCGGTCGATGACCTTGACCTTGAGGCGGGCCTCCAGGTTCCGGAGCTGCCCGGGGGTGAGCTCCGCGTCGAGGATCACCGCCTCGGCCCCCGTCTCGTGGAGGGTGCGGTGGATCTCCTCGAGCTTCCCCTTGCCGACGTAGGTCGCGGGGTCGGGGTCCTGCCGGCTCTGCACCACGCGGGCCACGACCTCGGCGCCGGCCGAGTCGGCGAGGGCCGCCAGCTCGTCGAGGTCGGACTCCTCGACGCCCGGCCCCACGCCGACGAGCACCGCCTTCTCCGGCACCCGGGGGCGCCAGGTGGCGGCGAGCGGGGACTCCAGGGTGGTCGGCTCCCGCTCGGGACTCATCGCGCCTCGCCCGGGATCATCCGAGCAGCCCGACGAGCCGGTCCATCGCCTCGGCGAGCCGATCGTCGGGCACCGTGAGCGAGATCCGCACGTACCCCTCGCCCCGCTCGCCGTAGCCGCTCCCCGGCGCGACGAAGATCCCGGCCCGATCGAGCAGCCGGTCGGCGAACCCCGCGGAGGTCTCGCCCTCGGGGACCGGCACCTACACGTAGCACGAGCCCCGCGGCGGCTCCAGCGACCAGCCGAGCCGGTTCAGCGTGCCCACGACGAGGTCCCGGCGCCGGCGGTACGTCTCGCGCAGGCCATCGAGGTGCTCGGGCGGTCCCTCGAGCGCCGCGATGGCCGCCCGCTGGATCGCGGTGAACTGACCGGAGTCGAGGTTCGTCTTGATCACGGCGAGGGCGCGGAGCGCCTCCGCCGAGCCGACGGCCCAGCCGATCCGCCACCCCGTCATGTTGTAGAGCTTGGAGGCCGAGCCGAACTCGACGGCCAGCTCCGTCGCGCCGGGGACCTGGAGGACGGAGGGCGCCACGTACCCGTCGAAGGTGATCTCGGAGTACGCGGCGTCGTGCAGCAGGAGCAGGTCGTGCTCCCGGCAGAACGCCACCGCCTCCTCGAACACCCCGAGGTCGGCCACGGCCGCCGTCGGGTTGCTCGGGAAGTTCAGCCACAGCACCTTCGTGCGCTCCGACACCGCGGCCGCGCCGAGGTCCGGCAGGAACCCGCGCTCGGCGGACATCGGCAGGGTCACCGGCGTGGCTCCGGCGAGGCGCGTCGAGACCCCGTACACCGGGTAGCCGGGGTCCGGCACCAGCGCCTCGTCGCCCGGGTCGAGGTAGGCGAAGGCGATGTGGCCGATCCCCTCCTTCGAGCCGATCAGCGCCATCACCTGGGTGTCCGGGTCGAGCTCGACCCCGAACCGGCGGGCGTAGAACGCGGCGACGGCGTGGCGGAACTCCGGGCTGCCGACGTAGCTCGGGTAGCGGTGGGTCGCCGGGTCGCGCACCGCCTCGCGCATGGCCTCCACGACGTGCGCAGGCGTCGGCAGGTCGGGGTCGCCGACGCCGAGGGAGATCACGTCCACGCCCTCGGCCCGCTTGGCCTCGAGCTTGCGGTCCAGCTCGGCGAACAGGTACGGCGGCAGCGACTCGATCCGTCGGGCGACCCTCACACCAACCCCCTCGCGTCCATCCAGCGCTCGTCCAGCACCCCCTCGAAGACCCGCTCCGCGGGGCCCGAGAGGAGCACCTCCTCCTGCGTCCGCTCCACCACGACCGTCCCCCCGGGGAAGCGGACCTCGGCCCTCGGCGGCACCAGCCCGGCCTCGTTCGCCGCGACCAGGACGGCGCACGCCCCCGTGCCGCAGGCCATCGTCTCGCCCGAGCCCCGCTCCCATACCCGTGCGAGGAGCCGCCCCTCCGCGGCGTGGACGAGCTCGACGTTCGTGCGCTCGGGGAACCGCGGGTCGCGCTCGATCCGCGGGCCGAGCGCGCGCACCTCCTCCACCGTCGGCTCGTGGTCGAGGAGCAGCACGAGGTGGGGGTTCCCCATCGACACCGCCGTGGCCGTGAACGTCCGCCCGTCGACCTCGAAGGGCTGCGCGAGGAAGGGCTCGGCGGCCGGCCCCGCCATCGGGATCTCTCCCCGCGCGAGCGCCGGCGGGCCCATCCCCACCGTAACCGAGACGACCCGGCCGTCTTGCACCTCGAGACGGAGCCGCTTCGTCCCCGCCCGGGTGCCGACCGCGAGGTCGGGGGCACGGACGTGGCCCTCGTCGTGGAGGAACGCGCCCAGGCACCGGATCCCGTTCCCGCACATCTCGGCGAGCGACCCGTCGGCGTTGCGGTAGTCCATGAAGGCGTCCTCCCCCGGCTCGCGTCCCGGGGCGACGCGGATCACGCCATCGGCGCCGACCCCGAACCGGCGGTCGCACACCGCCGCCACGAGCTCCGGCGTGAGCGGGCGCGCGTCCGCCAGATCCTCGAGGAGGACGAAGTCGTTCCCCGTCCCGTGGTACTTCACGAAGCGCAGGGGCTCCCTCATCGCAGGTACTCCACCAGCTCGTCCACCAAGCCGACGGCGCCCTCGGGTCCGACCCGGAACCAGCGGATCCGGGGGTCCCGACGGAACCAGATCATCTGACGGCGCGCCAGCTCCTTCGTCCGCCGCACCGTGATCGCGACCGCCTCCTCGAGCGTCAGCTCGCCCGCCAGGTGACGCGCGAACTCAGCGTACCCGATGGCCTGCGACGCGGTGAGCCACCGGCCGAAGCCGCGCGCCACGAGTCCGCCCACCTCCTCCAGCAGGCCGCGCTCGAGCATGGCCCGCACGCGGGCCTCGATGCGGGCCGCCAGGACCTCCCGGGGGACCTCGATGCCCGCGGCCCGCACCCGCCCGGGCTCGTACCGCTCCCAGTCCTCGGCGAAGGCCGAGAAGGGCCGGCCGGTCACGGCGGCGACCTCCAGGGCGCGGACGGTGCGGCGCACGTTGGCCGGCTCGATCTTCGCCGCGCCCTCCGGGTCGAGCTCGCGCAGGCGCGCATGCAGCCGCTCGGCGCCGAGGATCCGGGCCTCGGTCTCCAGCCACGCCCGCGTCCGGGGCTCGGTCCCGGGGAACGCGAGGCGATCCACCACCGCCCGGAAGTAGAGGCCGGAGCCCCCGACGAGGAGCACGCGCCGTCCCCGCTCGCGGATCTGCCGCACCGCGGCCTCGGCGAGCTCCCGGTAGCGCGCGACCGTGAACGGCTCCGAGGGCTCGACGACGTCGATCAGGTGGTGCGGCACGCGGGCGCGCTCGACCGGGGTCGGTTTCGCCGTGCCGATGTTCATGCCCCGGTAGACGGTCATCGAGTCCACGCTCACGATCTCGGCGCCGATGGCCTCGGCCACGGCGATGGCGGCCTCGGACTTCCCGGAGGCGGTGGGACCGACGATGGCTCGGAGCGGCTCCTCGTCGGTCATCGCACGGCGGCGAGCGACCGCTCGGCCGACGTGGGCGCGGAGACCGGCTCCCCCACCAGGTGGTGCGGGTGGGCCGAGACGATCCGTGCCCGGACGAACGTGCCGGGCGGGATCTCGCCGGGGAGGTGGACGACCTTGTTCGTCCGGGTCCGCCCCTGGGTCCCGCCCTTGCGCCCCGTGCCCTCCACGAGGACCTCGACCGTCCGGCCCACGTGCTCGCGCATGATCTCGAGGGAGATCCGCTCCTGGAGCGCGACGAGGCGGTCGAACCGATCCTGGACGACCTCCTTCGGCACCTGGTGCGGCATGGTCGCGGCGCGGGTCCCCGGCCTCGGCGAGTACTGGAACATGAAGGCCTGGTCGAAGCGGGCGCGCTCGACGACCTCCAGGGTCTCGCGGAAGTCCTCCTCCGTCTCCCCGGGGAAGCCCACGATGATGTCGGTGGTGATGGCGATACCGGGGATCGCCGCCCGGATCTCCTCCAGCCAAGCCAGGTACCGCTCGCGGCGGTAGGAGCGCCGCATCGTCCGCAGGATCCGGTCCGAGCCCGACTGGAGGGGGAAGTGGATGTGCTCGCACACCTTCTCGCACTCGGCCATGGCCCGGATCACGTCCGGTGTGAAGTCGTGGGGATGGGGGCTCGTGAACCGGATCCGTCGCAGGCCCTCGACCTCGTTCACCCGACGGAGCAGCTCGGCGAAGCGCGGGCGGCGCGGGGAGCCCGGCACCGTGAGGTCCCGCCCGTACGTGTTCACGTTCTGGCCGAGGAGCGTCACCTCCACCACGCCCTGCCCTGCGAGGGCCCGGACCTCGGCGAGGACGTCCTCCATGGGGCGCGAACGCTGGGGGCCCCGCACCAGGGGCACGATGCAGAACGTGCAGGCGTTGTCGCAGCCGACCGAGATCGAGACCCAGGCGTGGTGCGCCACCTCGCGCCGGGCCGGGAGGGCGCTCGGGAAGACCTCCGTGTACTCGTGGACGTCGAGCTGGGGCCCCTCGGTCTGCGCCGCCCGCAGGAGCGCGAGGAGCTCGGGGAGCGCGTGGGTCCCGACCACCACGTCCACCCACGGCGCCCGCTCCAGGATGCCCGCCCCGTCCTTCTGGGCCAGGCACCCAGCGACGACGATGCGGAGGTTGGGGTTCCGCTCCTTCAGCGGCCGCAGGTGCCCGAGGTTGCCGTAGAGCCGGTTGTCGGCGTTCTCGCGGATCGCGCAGGTGTTGAACACGATCACGTCGGCCCGGGCCGCGTCCTCCGTCGGCACGTAACCGTCGGCCGTGAGGAGCCCCGCGATCCGCTCCGAGTCGTGCTCGTTCATCTGGCACCCGAAGGTGCGCAGCAGGTAGCGACGCTCCACGCCTCCCACCTTACTTCGCGTACTCGACGGCCCGGGTCTCGCGCACCACCGTGATCTTGATCTGGCCGGGGTACTGGAGCTCCTCCTCGACCCGCTTGGCGATGTCGCGGGCCATGATCTGGGCCTGGACGTCGTCCACCTCCTGGGGCTTGACCATGACCCGGACCTCGCGCCCGGCCTGCATCGCGTAGGTCTTCTCCACCCCCGGGTAGGAGGTGCAGATCTCCTCCAGGCGCTGGAGCCGCTTCACGTAGGTCTCCAGGCTCTCCCGCCTCGCCCCCGGCCGACCGCCCGAGATGCCGTCGGCGATCTGCGCCAGCACGGCGTCGATCGTCCGCTGCTCGACCTCGCCGTGATGGGACTCGATGCAGTGCACCACCTCGGGGGGCTCCTTCAGCCGCCTCGCGATCTCGGCGCCGATGATGGCGTGGCTGCCCTCCACCTCGTGGGTCACGGCCTTGCCGATGTCGTGCAGGAAGGCCCCGCGCTTGGCGATCGTGGGGTCCACGCCGAGCTCGGCGGCGAGGGCTGCGGCGAGGTGGGCCGACTCCACCAGGTGCTTCAGGACGTTCTGGCCGTACGACGTCCGGTACTGGAGCCGTCCCAGGAGCCGGATCATCTCGGGGTGGAGGTCGGTGATGCCGACCTGCATCGCCGCCTCCTCGCCCGCGCGCTTGATCTGCTCCTCGAGCTCGCGGAGGGACCGCTCGTGCATCTCCTCGATCCGGGCGGGGTGGATCCGCCCGTCGGCGACGAGCTTCTCCAGGGTCATCCACGCCGCCTGCCGCCGGACGGGGTCGAACGAGGAGAGGACGACGGCCTCGGGGGTGTCGTCGATGATCAGGTTCACCCCCGTCACCGCCTCGAAGGCTCGGATGTTGCGGCCCTCGCGGCCGATGATCCGCCCCTTCATGTCCTCGCTCGGGAGGGTGAAGACCGAGACCGTGGACTCGGCCGTCTGTTCCGAGGCCACCCGCTGGATGGCCACCGTCAGGATCTTGCGAGCCCGCTCCTCGCCCTCCTCCCGGGCGCGCTGCTCGATCTCGCGGACCTGCTGGAGGGCGGCCCGCTTGGCCTCCTCCACCATCTGAGCCATGAGGGTCTCGCGGGCCTCCTGCTGGGTCATGCCCGCCACCCGCTCGAGCTGGGCCCGGTGCTGCTGCGCCGCCTGCTCCAGCTGCTGGCGGACCTTCTGCAGCTGCCGGTCGCGGTCGTCGAGCTCGACCTTGCGCTCCTCGAGCTGTCGGGCGCGGCGCTCCAGCTCCTGCTCCCGCTCGGCGAGTCGGCGTTCCTGCCGCTCCACCTCCTCGCGCCGGGCGCGGAGCACCTCCTCCGCCTCCCGCCGCAGCGCCGAGATCTCCTCCTTGCCCTCCCGGATCGCCTCGCGGGTGATGCGCTCGGCCTCCCGCTCGGCCTCCAGGACGATCTTCTGGGCGAGGGACTCCGCGCTGCGGGCCCGGGACTGGGCCACCGCCCGGCGGATCACGAAGCCGAGACCCAGGCCGATCGCCAGGGCCGCGACGCCCACCACCACCGTCTCCATCGGACCTGCCTCCGTTGCACGCCAACGTCGAAGCAAGGCCCTCTCAGGCCCTGTTCGGCCGTGCGGACACGAGGCGGGTCAGCGGGTCCGGCCCGGGGGGCCTCCGCAGCCGCCGCTCGAGTGGTCTCCCTTGGACTTCGGGTCGTTCACGGGTTCCGGTCGAACAGTTGCGCTTCGATGTGACCTTGCTCGGAACTCCACATTACGGCCTGGAGAACCGAGAGGCAAGGCTCGCGGGAGCCCCTACACTGCTGCTCGTGCCGCTGTTCGAGTTCGCCTGCCGGAACTGCGGGGCCCGCTTCGAGCGGATCCTGCCCCCCTCCCCCGCCGTCCCGGCCTGCCCCACCTGCGGGAGCGCCGCGGTGACGAGGCTCCTCTCGCCCTTCGCCGCCACCGGGCGCGAGGGCTCGGGCGGCGGCTGCGCGTGCGGCGGCGCCTGCGCCTGCGGCGGGCGCTGAGCCCCGGCACGGTTCAGCCCAGCCCGAGGGCTGAGCGAGCCGCGGCCCTGGCCGTCTCCGGCGAGTGGCCACGGCGGAGCAGGAAGCCGACGAGCCGCTCGTAGGCCCGCTCGGGGGGCAGGTCGCGCAGGCGCTCAGCGCGCGCGAGCGCGAGCGCTCGCGCGCGCTCCTCCTCGTCGGGGACACGCTCGGCCGCCGTCACCTCAGCCAGGGCGGCCTCGGCGGTGCCCCGATCCACCCCCTTGGCCGTCAGGGCCGCGAGGACCGCGCGGGAGCCGGCGCCGCGCCGGACGAGCTGCTGCTCGACCACCGCCCGGGCGTACCGCTCGTCGTCCACGAGCCCCACGGCCTCCAGGCGGCCGAGCTCCTCCTCCACCTCGTCGGAGGAGAACCCGGCGGCGAGGAGCCGAGCGCGGAGCTCCCGCCTCGATCGCGGGCGCACCGCGAGCAGGCGCAGGGCCCGCTCGTGGCAGTCCAGCGGCAGCGCGGGCTCGCGAGGACGCCGGGGGCCGGCCACGGCCGCCTTCCCCACTCAGCCGGCCGGCGCCCCGGTCGCCTCACGCTCCTCGGCGCCCTTGCGGGACGAGGGCTTCCCCCCGGCCTCCGGCACGACCACCGGCGCGTCGTCCTCGGGGCCGAAGGTGGCGAGGCCCACCGCCTGGCGCACCCGCTGCTCGATCTCGGCCGCGATCTCGGGGTGCTCGACGAGGAACTGGCGCGCGTTCTCCCGGCCCTGCCCGAGCTGCTCGCCCTCGTAGGTGAACCAGGCGCCGCTCTTGCGGATGATCTCCATGTCGACGCCCACGTCGAGCAGGCTGCCCTCCTTCGAGATGCCCTGCCCGTAGAGGATGTCGAACTCGCACTGCCGGAAGGGCGGCGCCACCTTGTTCTTCACCACCTTCACCCGCGTGCGCGAGCCGACGATGTCGGCGCCGTCCTTCAGGTTCTCGACCTTGCGGACGTCCAGGCGCACCGACGCGTAGAACTTGAGCGCTCGCCCGCCCGGGGTCGTCTCGGGGTTGCCGAAGAGGACACCGATCTTCTCGCGGAGCTGGTTGATGAAGACCGCGGTGGTCTCGAAGCGCGAGAGCGAGCCGGCCAGCTTCCGCATCGCCTGCGACATCAGCCGGGCCTGGAGGCCGACGTGGGAGTCCCCCATCTCGCCCTCGATCTCGGCCCGCGGCACGAGCGCGGCGACGGAGTCGATGACGATGATGTCGAGGGCCCCCGAGCGCACGAGCAGGCCGGCGACCTCGGGCGCCTGCTCCCCCGAGTCCGGCTGGGAGACGAGGAGCTCGTCGATGTTCACCCCGAGCCGCTGCGCGTACGTGGGGTCGAGGGCGTGCTCCGCGTCGACGAACGCGGCGATCCCGCCCCGACGCTGCGCCTCGGCGATCATGTGGAGGCACACGGTGGTCTTGCCCGAGCCCTCGGGCCCGAAGACCTCGATGATGCGCCCGCGCGGGATGCCCCCCACGCCGAGCGCGATGTCGAGGGCGAGCGAGCCCGTGGGGATGACGGAGATCCCCGCCCCCATCGGGTGCTCGCCGAGTCGCATGACCGCGCCCTTGCCGTACTGCTTCTCGATCTGCGAGAGCGCGACGTCCAGCATCTTCTCCCGGTCCATCCGCTGGTCTCCTTCCTGGCGCTCCGCCCACCGGGCCACCCTCCCGGCGAGCCCCTCCCCGACTGCGGGATGGACGCTAGCGCGAGGGTCCGACATGGATCACACCCCTGTGATTACAACGCTGTGGTGCTCGCTTGGCAAGCCCGAGGCTACTCGAACACCCGTTCGAGGTCAAGCATCCGCCAGCTCGTCCCCCAGCGGGAACGTGGCGAGGGGCTCGTAGACCGGCGCCGGCCGCTGGAGGTGGCTGCGGTACACCACGAGCCAAGCGACCTCGAAGGGCCGGCTCTCCAGGCCGACCTCGGTGAGGTCCTCCGCGAGCGGCACCGGCGGGTCGAACCGGGCCACCGTGAGGTGGGCCGCGAAGGGCCGCTTCTCCGGCGGGAAGTCCTCCGCGAGCTCGGCGTCGAGGTCCGCCGCGATCGCCGCGAGGCGTCCCGCGGGGTCTTCCAGCCCCGCCCACAGCACCCGCGCACGCCGGACCGAGGGGAACGCCCCGAGCCCCGACACCCGGGTCTCGAAGGGCCGGTGCCGGGCGGCCACGGAGCCCACCGTCGCGACCACCTCCTCCACCAGGCGCGGCCACGTCGCACCGAGGAACTTCAGCGTCACGTGCTGGTTCCGGACGGGGACCCACCGCCCCTGCGGGTAGCGCTCCCGGATGGGGCCGACGCTGCGGTCCACGAGCTCGCGCACGTCCTCGGGGAGGTCGATGGCGATGAACAGGCGGAGCGGCCTCGCCCCGGGCCGGGCGGCGCGGTCCCGGGCCATCACCCGGGGAGCGGCAGCCCCGAGAGGTGCCGCCGCACGAGGTCGAGCGCCGCCTGCTCGGCCAGGCGCCGCACGAAGGCCCGGTCCCCCGGCCACCGGAGCGAGCGCTGGTGGCGGACGCCCTCGGCCTCGAGCGCCACCCAGACCACCCCCGGCTCGGCGCCCCCGTGAGGCTCCGGCCCCGCCGCGCCGGTGAGCGCCACCGCCACCTCGGCTCCGAACAGCCGGCGGGCGCCCGAGGCCATCGCGGCCGCGCAGGCCCGGCTCACCGGCCCCTCGTGCTCGAGCACCTCCGCGGGCACGCCGAGGACCGCGCGCTTGACCGCCGCGTCGTAGGCCACGACGGCCCCCAGGAAGGTCGCCGATTCCGATCTCACGGAGGTGATGCGAGCCCCGAAGCCCCCGCCGGTGAGCGACTCGGCGGCAGCGAGGGTCCGACCGGCCTCCGTGAGCAGCCCGACCACGACCTCCTCCAGGGACGTCTCGCCCTCCCCGTAGATCACGTCGCCGAGGCGCCGACGAACCTCCTCCACCACGGGGGCGAGCAGGCCCTCGGCCTCCTCGCGGCTCCCCGCCTTGGCCGTGAGCCGCACCTGGACCTCGCCGCCGCCCGCGAGGAACGCCACGGTGGGGTTCGCGCCGGTCCGGACCAGGCCGTCGAGGCTCTCC
>SIRV01000289.1 GCA_004366195.1 Actinomycetota bacterium | reverse complement strand
CCTTCCGGAGACGTTCGAGCATCGCAGCCTCCCTCCCCCTGGTGCTCGGGCCCATACTGCCTCGAGGCAACCCCGATGCGCCAGGCCGAGCGGCCCCCCGCGACGGGACCTTCGGGGGACAGCGCGAGGCGCGTCGGCTACGGGCCCTCGAGGAGCGTGCGCAGCTCGCCGAGCGAGCGGATCGTGGGGCCGTGCCAGTCGTCGGGCTCGGGGCGGAGCACCGCGCCCTCGGTCGGATCGGCGATCCGGACCGGGTGCATGCCCACGGCCTCGGCCCCGCTGAGCTCGCGGTAGCCGCCGTCCCCCACGTACAGGCAGGCGCTCGGCTCGACGCCGAGCCCCTCGCAGGCCGTGAGGTAGATCCGGGGGTCGGGCTTGCGCAGCCCGACCTCGCAGGAGAACACCAGGACGTCGACCAGCCCGGCGAGGGGAGAGGCGTGCCAGAACCCCGGCGCGTCCGGCGCGCACATGCTGACCAGGGCGGTCCGGTACCCGCGCTCGCGCAGCCAGGTGAGGGTCTCCACGGCGCCCGGCTGGGGGCGGAACCGCGCCTCGTACAGGCGCCGCCTCGCCGCCGCCGCCCGCGCCACGCCGTCGTCATCCGGTCGCATCCCCGCGCGCTCGCAGATCGCGCGGACGTTCTCCTCCACCGACCGGAACCCGCCGGTCTGGCGCTCGATGATCGTCTCGCGCCAACCCCGGCGGAAGGCCTCCGGCTCCATGCCGAGGGCCGCGGCCATCTCGGCGAACAGGCGCTCCCAGTCGGCCACGGGGAACTCCGGCACGAGCGTGCCGAACAGGTCGAAGACGACGGCGCGGATCTCGCTCAGGCGGGCGTCCCGGCGGCCTTCCGCCGCTCCTCCTCGACGAGCATGCGCCGCAGCACCTTGCCGATCAGCGTCTCCGGCAGGGCGTCGCGGAACTCGATGAACTTCGGCACCCGGTAGCCGGTGAGGCCCGTTGCGGGATCCCGGCACCAGGCCAGGATCTCCTCGGGCGTCGCGCTCGCACCCTCCTTGAGGACGACGAAGGCCTTCACCGCCTCGCCGGTCTTCTCGTCCGGTACGCCGATCACGGCGCACTTGGCGACCTCGGGGTGGCGGTAGAGGACCTCCTCGACCTCGTTCGGGTACACGTTGAAGCCGGAGACGATGATCATCTCCTTGATCCGGTCCACGATGCGGAAGTAGCCGTCCTCGTCCATCACCGCCACGTCCCCGGTGTGGAGCCAGCCGTTGCGGATCGCCAGCGCCGTCTCCTCCGGCCGTCGCCAGTAGCCCAGCATCACCTGTGGGCCCCGCACGCAGAGCTCGCCCCGCTCCCCCGGCCCGAGCACCCGGTCGGGGTCCTCGAGGCTCACGATCCTGCAGTCCGTGTCCGGCAGCGGGAGCCCGATCCCCGGGCGGCGCTCGCCGTGGAGCGGGTTGGCGTGCGTGACGGGGGACGCCTCGGTCAGCCCGTAGCCCTCGACGATCGTCGCCCCCCCCGTGATCTCGGCGAAGCGCTCGGCGACGGCCGCGGGGAGCGCCGCGCCGCCCGAGACGCACGCCTTGATGGAGCGGAGGTCGTACTTCGGCGTGAGCGGCGACTCGTTCAGCGCCATGAACAGCCGCGGGACCCCGGGCACGAAGGTCGGCTTCTCGTGCGCGATGGCCTCCAGGACCATGTGCAGGTCCCGGGGGTTCGGGACGGGGATCACCTTGCCGGCCGTGGCGATCGCCACGTTCATCGCGAGCATGCCGAAGGAGTGGAAGAAGGGCAGCGCGCAGAGGATCGCCTCGGCCCCGTCCTGGAGCTCGAGGTACCGCGCCCCCTGGAGCGCGTTCGCCACCACGTTGCGGTGCGAGAGCATCGCGCCCTTCGACACCCCCGTCGTGCCGCCCGTGTAGATGAAGCCGACCGGCTCGCGCTCGATGTCGATAGCCGGCGCGGGCGGCACCGGCCCGGCCGAGCGCATGAGCTCGTGCCAGCGCTTCACCGGCGCGCCGGGCGGGATCGGCGGCCACGGCTTCCCGGCCTCCCGCTGCGCCTTCTTGAACCGCAGCGCCGGCGCCAGCTGCTTCTTCGGGAACGGCATGTAGTCGTTCAGCCGGAGCGCCACGACCTCGGGGATCCCGACCTCCGCGAAGACGTCGGCGAAGTCGGGGTACAGGAGGTCGAGCACGAAGACGACCTTGGGCTCGGCGTCCCGGAGCTGGTGCTCCATCTCGCGCTTCGTGTAGAGAGGGTTGTTCCCCACCACGACGGCGCCGATCCGCGCCGCTGCGTAGTACACGATCACGTACGGGGGGCAGTTCGGCGTGACGAGGGCCACCCGGTCCCCGCGACCGACGCCGAGGCCCGCGAGGACGGCCGAGGCCCGCTCGACCTCGTCGAGGAGCTCGCGGTAGGTCAGGCGCTTCCCGAACCAGGCGATCGCGGGCTGGTCGGGGAACCGCCGAGCGGAGGCCTCCAGCATCCCGAACACCGACACGTCGGGGTACGGCTCGAGGGTCCTCGGCACCCCCGGCGGGTAGCTCGCGAACCAGGGCCGGTGCTCGGTCACGCCCGGCATCTTCGCACGCGCCGCGGCCCCTCTGCACACCGAGCTCCCCGCCGGGTAGGCTCGCGGGGATGGCCGACCTCCTGGAGGAGCTCCGCGCCGCCGCGGCAGCTGCCGTCCCGCCCTGGGAGGGCGAGCTCGAGCTCCCCGGCCTCACCGAGCCCGTCGAGGTGCTCCGGGACGAACACGGCATCCCGCACATCTCCGCCGCCTCCCTGGAGGATCTGTTCCGGGCGCAGGGCTTCGTCGTCGCCTCCGAGCGCCTGTTCCAGCTCGAGTTCCTCCTGCGCGCGGCGAACGGGCGGCTCGCGGGGATCCTCGGCGAGCTCGCGCTCCCGGCCGACCGGTTCGCCCGGACCGTGGGGTGGAACCGGGCGGGCGCCGCCATCGCGGCCGGCTGGGACGCGGACTCGCTCCGGATCCTCGCGGCCTACCGGGAGGGCGCCCTCGCCTGGCTCCGCTCCATGCCGGCCCCGCCGGTCGAATACGCCGTGCTCGGCGTCGCCCCCCGCCTGCCCGAGGACGACGCCGCCTGGGCCGCGGCGAGCGTCTGGATGAGCTGGAACCTCTCGGGGAACCTCGACGAGGAGCTCGTCCGAGCCGAGATCCTCGAGCGCCTCGGGCCGGAGGCGGTCCGGGACCTCTTCCCCGACCTGCCTGAGGAGGTCCGCTTCCCCGTCGCCGGCCGCCGACCGTCGCCGAGCGGCCTCGACCTCCTCGAGCAGGCGCCCCCGCGCCCGCCCGGCCGAGGCTCGAACGAGTGGGTGGTGGCCGGCGCCCGCAGCGAGAGCGGAGCGCCGCTCCTCGCCAACGACCCCCACCTCGCCGTCCTCGTCCCCTCCTTCTGGTTCGCCTGCCACCTGAAGGCCCCGGGCTACGAGGCCGCCGGCGTGGCCCTGCCCTTCGCCCCGGGGGTCGTGATCGGCCGCACCCCCCACCACGCGTGGGGCCTCACGAACGTCGGCGGCGACACCCAGGACCTGTACCTCGAGCGCCTGGACGCCGAGGGCCGGGCGGCGCGCTTCCGCGACGCCTGGGAGCCGCTCGCGGTGCACCGGGAGCCGATCCCGGTGCGCGGCCGCGACGAGCCCGAGGTCCTCAGCGCCTACGTCGTCGGCATCGCCCAACCCGAGGTCGTGGAGGGCGGGGTGCGCGAGACCTACGCGCTCCGCTGGGTCGGCGCCCGGTTCTCGATCCCGCCGATCACGCTCGTGCGCATGGCCCGCGCCGCCGACTTCGCTTCGTTCCGGGAGGCCCTCCGGACGTGGGACTCGCCCGGACAGAACGTCGTCTACGCGGACGCCGAGGGCCGCATCGGGTACCAGTGCACCGGCCGCTACCCGATCCGGCGCGGGTGGGACGGAACGACGCCGGTCCCGGGATGGGACGGCGAGCACGAGTGGGAGGGCTGGATCCCCTTCGAGGAGCTGCCGTGGGACGCCGATCCCCCCGAGGGGTTCCTCGCCACCGCGAACAACCGGATCCACGGCGAGGGCTACCCGCACCTGATCGGCCTCGACTGGACCCCGCCCTCCCGGATCCGTCGGATCGGCGAGCTCCTCGCGGCCGAGCCCGTCCACTCCGTCGAGACCTTCGCCGCGATGCAGGTCGACGTGGCCTCGGTCCCGGCGCGGGAGCTCGCGACCATCCTCGCCGCCGTCGAGCCGGCCGACGAGCGCCAGGCGAGGGCCCTCG
>SIRV01000288.1 GCA_004366195.1 Actinomycetota bacterium | reverse complement strand
CAGGCAGTTCCGGAGCCGCTCGCCGACCTCGGCGAGCATGCGGTCCCCGGCGGCGTGGCCGAGCGAGTCGTTGATGGTCTTGAAGTCGTCGAGGTCGAGGAAGAGCACCGAGATGGGCTGCCCGTCCCGGAGCTGGCGCTCCAAGGCGTGCTCGACGCGGTCCCGGAACAGGGCGCGGTTCGCGAGCCCGGTCACCGGGTCGTGGAACGCCTGGTGCGCGAGCTGCTCCTCGAAGGCCTTCCGCTCGGAGACGTCCCGCGTGTTGAGGACGATGCCGCGGACGTTGGGGTCGTGGAGCAGGTTCGTCAGCAGCGTCTCGACGTGGAGCCAGAAGCCCTCGCGATGGCGCATCCGGAACTCGGTCGTGCCGGGATGGTCGTCGCGGCTGCCGTCGGTGAGGAACTGGAGGACGGCCGTCCGATCCTCCGGATGGACGATGCCGGTGAGCTTGGTGCCGTCCAGGTCCTCGGGATGGAAGCCCAGCACTCGTTCGACCGAGGGGCTGATCCATCGGACCGTCGAGTCCGCGTCGACCACCATGACCACGTCCGATGAGTTCTGCACCAGGGAGGAGAACCGCGCCTCGCTCTGTCGGCGGAGCAGGTCCTCGGTGAGCGCGGCGCTCTCGAGCGCCAGCGCGACCTGGGAGCAGAGGGCGTCGAGCCCGTATCGGGTCGTGGCCGGCAGCTTGGCGGCGGATCCCACGACGAGCAGGGCGTTCAGCTCGCCCTTGAGGAAGACCGGCACGGTGACCGCGTGCGTGGTGCCGGGAGGGGGGTCGAGGGCCGAGCTGAGCAGCGCGGGATCGAGCGCGTCGGTCGCCGCGCGCTCCATCAGCCGGCGACGGGCTTCGTCCGGGAGGTGCAGGTGCACGCGGCTGCCGACCAGGACGTCGGCGCCTTCGGTGGCCGCGGCCACCACGTACAGGTCCGGGGCCTCGTCGTCGGGGCGGACGAGGAGACGTGCGTGCGCGTCGGCGGCCAGGGTCTCGACCGCCTCCATCGTCGCCTCGTAGATCCCGTCGCGGTTCGTGGCCGTGACGAGCGAGGCCCCGGCGCGGCGCAGGGCGCGCTCGCGTCCGAAGGACAGCTCGAGCTTGTGCACGAGGCCGGCCATGCGCATCACGACCAGCAGGAACAGCGCCGTGGTGGAGATCGTGATGACCCACAGGTCGGTCTGGGCTCCCCGGATGAGCTGGACGGCGCGGATCGCCTGCGGGATGAGGGCGGCGGCCCCGATGAGCACCAAGCGCCCGCGGGTGATCCTGACCTCGTGCTCGGGGACGCGCTCGGCGAGCCGTCGCATCGACGGGTGGAGGGCGGCGGCGCCCCACAGCAGGTAGAAGGTGCCCCAGCCGGCCTCGAGGTAGGCGAAGGACGTCGGCTCGTACACGGTGCCCTGCACCGAGATGTAGCTGTAGACGAAGTCCGTGAGCAGGAGCGCGAGCGCGGCTGCCGGCAGGAGGTAGGAGGCGAGCCCGCTCCGGCGCCCGCCGATCACGAGGCGAACGAGGACGGTGAGGAGGATCAGGTCCATGAACGGGTAGGCCATGCCGACCAGCTTCATCAACCACGTCGAGGACGAGTCGTGGGCGGTCGGGCCCATCACGAAGACCCACGAGATGACCCCCACGCCGATCGCGACGATGAGGGAGTCGATCAGGCTCTCGCGGTCCCGCCCCGGGCTCCGGCGCCGTGTGATGAGGAGGATCCCGGCCACGAGGGGCGGGTACACGGACAGGTACAGCACGTCCCCGATGGAGGGGAAGGGGAGCTCGGCGCCACCGAACAGCGACGAGTAGTTGTAGGTGATGACGTCGCCGGTGACGAAGAGCGCCTGACCCAGGGCGAAGAGGTACCAAGGCAGCCGCAGCTCTGGCCTCCACATCCGCACCGCCGTCACGATCGCCACGGGGGACGACACGGCGATGAGGTTGAAGACCCATCCCTGCCGCATGGTCGGCACGAGGGCGAAGCCCGCCAGCACCCCGTAGCCGACGACGAGGTAGAGGAGCCACGCGCGTCGCTTCATGCTTCCGGTATCGGCCGGTCGGAGCGACGACCTTAGGGGTACGGCGTGGGGCCGTCGGGGGATGCGTCGTAGCGCAGCCGGGGTGGTCCGTCAGGACGACCCGGTGCGGCGGCTCTCGGCGAGGAGCTGCCGGTGGCGCTCGTGCTGGAGCTCGAACCGCTCGTTGATCTCGCCCAGGACCTCGCAGAGCAGCTCGATCTCGTCGTCGGTGTTCGCCGCCGTGATCTGGATCCGGAAGCCGACCTCGTCCTTGGGGACGAGCGGGTAGGCAGCCATCGTCACGTAGATCCCGCGGTGGAAGAGGTACCGCCCGACCTGGTCGATGTCCTCGTGGTTCGCCAGAGGGATCTCGATGAGGGGGTAGCCGGAGCGGTTCGGTGTGTAGATGTCGAGCTCGTGCAGCCGCTCGAGCACCCTTCGGGTCTTGCGGTAGGCCTCGTAGCGGTAGAGGTCCCCCCGCTTGTCGTTGACCTCGAGCCCCACGAGCGCGGTGGCGAGCGAGGCGACCGGGGACGGCCCCGAGTACAGGTAGGGGGGCGCGGCGACCTTGAGGACGTCCTTCAGCCGGGTGGGGAGCGCGAGGAGCAAAGACGAGTACGACTTCGAGAACCCGGCGACGAGGATGATGTTCTCGTAGGTCTCGCCCTGGTGACGCACGACGCTGTTGCCGCGCTTGCCCCAGTCGCACAGCTCGTCGGGGGCGCGCTCGCCGATCACGCCGAACCCGTGGGCGTCGTCGATGTACAGGAGGGCGTCGTACTCGCGCGCGAGCCTGGCGAACTCCCGCACGTCGGGAGCGTTGCCGGTCATCGAGTTCACGCCGTCGATCGCGATGAGCCGGGGCGTGATCGTGCTCGCCCGCAGGAGCTCCTCGAGGTGCTCGTGGTCGTTGTGCCGGAACCGCTGGACGGTGGCGCCGTGCCCCCGCGCGATCATCGAGCCGTCGTAGATCGTCTTGTGGGCCCGGCCGTCGAGGAAGATGATGCCGCTCCCGGCGAGGACGGGGATGACCGACATGTGGATATGGGTGATGGTCGGCAGGAGGAGCGTGTCGTCCGCGCCGAGGAGGGCGGTGAGGCGCTCCTCGATCTGCTCGTACAGGACGGGACTGCCGAGCAGGCGCGACCAGCTGGGGTGCGTCCCCCATCGGTCGAGGTAGGCGGGGACGGCCTCGATGATCTCCCGGTCGAGGTCGAACCCCAGGTAGTTGCAGGAGGCGAAGTCGGCGAGCCAGTGGTCCCCGATGCGGATCCGACGGCCGATCTGCTCGTCGATGACCGCGTCCAGCATCGGATGGGTTCCCTTGAGTCGCGCGAGGTCGGCCACGGTGGCCATCCACCGCTCCAGCCAGCCGTCCGTCTCCCGACGGAGCGGCTTCCGGACGAGCGGGCGCGGAGCGACGAGGTCCGTCTCCCTGCGGCGCGGCGTCGAGGATCGACGGGGCTGGGCGGCCCCGTCGACGCGGTCGGGCGTCGACATGCCAATGGCATCGGCGCGTCCGGTGGCCGGCTTGAGCCCCGGAGGACCGACCGTCCTCCGCCGTCCGACGGAACCCCGGACGGCGGGCGGGTGAGGGGACGTAGCCCCTACGCGGTCGTCGGGAGCCAGTCGGGTCGGGTGGTCTCGTAGGAGGCGATCGCGTCCTCGTGCCGGAGCGTGAGGCCGATGTCGTCCAACCCCTCGAGGAGCCGCCAGCGGGTGAAGTCGTCGATCCCGAAGGGCGCCCGCAGGCCGGGCCCTCGGACCTCCCGGGTCTCGAGGTCCACGGTGAGCTCGACGGACGGGTCGGCGCGGACGGCGTCCATGAGGGCCCGGACGGTGTCGGCGGGGAGGGCCACCGGGAGCAGGCCGACCTTCGTGCAGTTGGTGCGGAAGATGTCGGCGAAGCTCGGCGCGATGATGGCCCGGAACCCGTGGTCCTCAAGGGCCCACACCGCGTGCTCCCGGCTCGAGCCGCAGCCGAAGTTGGGGCCGGCGAGCAGGATCGTGGCTCCCTCCGCCTCAGGTCGGTTCAGGACGAACCCGGGGTCCTTGCGCCACTCGGCGAACAGGAAGGGGCCGAACCCCGTGCGCTCGATCCGCTTCAGGTACTCGGCCGGCACGATCTGGTCGGTGTCGACGTCGGCCCGGTCGAGCACGACCGCGCGGCCGGTGTGCACGCGGAAGGGGCGCATCAGAGGTCCTCCGGGGTGCAGAAGTGGCCGGCGATGGCCGTGGCGGCGGCGACGGCGGGCGACACGAGGTGCGTCCGGCCGCCCTTCCCCTGGCGCCCCTCGAAGTTCCGGTTCGAGGTGGAGGCGCTCCGCTCGCCCGGCGCGAGGCGGTCGGGGTTCATCCCGAGGCACATCGAGCAGCCCGCATCGCGCCACTCGAACCCGGCCTCGATGAAGATGCGATCGAGCCCCTCCTCCTCGGCCTGGCGCTTCACCAGCATCGAG
>SIRV01000287.1 GCA_004366195.1 Actinomycetota bacterium | reverse complement strand
ATCCCCGTGCCGCCGCCGACGTTGCCCTCCGGTACCGGACCGTCGGAGGCGCTCGCCAGGGCCCGGCGGACGTGCTCCGGCCGGACGTGGGCGCCGTTGATGTCGTTCAGCGTGCCGTCGTAGGTCTCGCCGACGACCGGGAGGCTCCAGTACGACCCGAGCTCGGGGTGCAGGGCCGCGTCGGCCAGGGCGAGCGCGTCCCGCACCACCCCCACGCTGTGGGTGTTGGTGATGGCGACCGGCGTGGTGAGGGTGCCGGACTCGCGCACCCACTCCAGCCCGGTCAGCTCGCCGTTGCCGTTCAGCCGGTGGCACCCCGCGAACAGGGGCTCGCCGGCGATCCCCTCGTGGGGCACGATCACCGTGACGCCCGTTCGTACGGGGCCCCGCCCGACCTCGAGCGGGCCCTCGCCCTCGATCAGCGTGACGAGCCCGACGCGGACGCCCTCCACGTCGGTGATCGCGTTCAGCGGGCCGGGCGGAAGCTGCCCGACCGAGATGCCGAGATCCCGCAGCCGCATGCCGTCCTCCCTCCCGTGTCGCGGTCGCTCCGGCCGCGGGGCGAGCCGCCCCGCCCGACGGAAGGCTATCCTGCCCGCGTGCCCGAGGGCTCCCGCAGGCTCATCCGTGCCGGACGCCTCGTCGACGTGCTCGCCGGCGAGGTGCTCGAGGACCGGCTGGTCGTGGTGGAGGGGGACCGGATCGCGGCCGTCGAGCGCGACACCGGCGCTGCCCGCGGCCCGGAGGTGGTCGACCTCTCGGGGGCGATCGTGCTCCCCGGCCTCATCGACTGCCACGCCCACCTCGTCGGCGAGGTCGAGACCGGGCACGGGTACGCGCACCTCGTGCAGCGCACGGGCGCGCAGGAGGCGCTCGCCGGGGTCCGCAACGCGCGCGAGATGCTCCTCGCCGGCTTCACCACCGTGCGCGACGTGGGGACCTTCCGCGCCTTCGTGGACGTCGCGCTCCGGGACGCCATCGAGGCCGGGGACGTGCTCGGCCCGCGGATGCGGTGCGCCGGCGCCTACGTGACGAGCCCCGGGGGCGGGGGCGACATCACGGGCCTCGCCCCGGACGTCGCCGAGGCCCTGCCGCGCGAGCTGCGGTTCGGCGTGGTGCGCTCGCCCGAGGAGGTCCGGGCGGTGGTCCGCGAGATCCTCCACCGGGGGGCCGACCTCATCAAGGTCATCGCGACCGGCGCCGTCCTCACCGAGGGGACCGAGCCCGGCGCGCCGGAGCTCACCGAGGCCGAGATCCGGGCGGCGGTCGAGGAGGCCGCCAACCACGGCGCCCACGTCGCGGCCCACGCCCACGGCGCCGAGGGCATCCTGCGGGCGATCCGCGCCGGGGTCCGCTCCATCGAGCACGGCTCCCTCATCGACGAGGCGGGGATCGAGCTGCTCGCGCAGACCGGCACGTACCTCGTGGCCGACGTCTGGAACGGGGACTGGATCGAGGAGCAGGGGAGACGCCTCGGCTGGTCGGCCGAGGTGCTCCGCAAGAACGCCGAGACCACCGAGGCCCAGCGCGAGGGGTTCGCGTGCGCCCTGAAGGCGGGGGTGCGGATCGCGTTCGGGACGGACTCCGGGGTGTTCCCGCACCGGCTCGCCGCCCGTCAGTTCGCGGTGATGGCGCGGCTGGGGATGGGGCCGATGGAGGTCATCCGGAGCGCGACGAGCGTCGCCGCCGAGCTCCTCGGCTGGGGGGACCGGGTCGGGGCCGTCGCGCCCGGCCGCTACGCCGACCTCATCGCCGTGGAGGGCGACCCGCTCGCCGACGTGGATGCCCTCACCGAGGTCGCGTTCGTGATGAAGGGCGGCGAGGTGGTGAAGGACCTCGCCGGGGCGGCCGGCGCCCGGTAGGCTTCAGCGGTCAGACGATGGAGGCCATCGGATGAGGACGTGCCCCTACTGCGCCGAGGAGATCAAAGACGAGGCTCGCCGCTGCCCCCACTGCACGAGCTGGCTGGTGACCGAGGTACCTCAGGCCGCGCTGACCCCACCGGCGGGGGTGGCCGCCGAGGCTCAGGCCGGGGCCCAGACGTCCCCCGGGAACGCCGCTCCCACGGCCCAGGGCCCGGGGCCGGCCGCGGCGCCCGGCGAGAAGGTGGAGTTCACGCACACCGGGGAGCGGTACCTCCTCGGCTACACCGCCACCCACTTCGGCATCTGGGACCGGCAGGCGCCCGCCGAGCCGATCGAGCGGTTCCCCCGCACCGACGAGGGGTGGCGGCAGGCCTGGCTCCGCTACGTCGCGATCGAGAAGAACTGGATGGATCTGCGGACCGGCCAGCGCTCGACCTGAGGGACCTTCGGCCGTGGTCCCGGCCTCCCTCGGAGGCTAGCGTCGGCCCGGACGCGACCGAGGAGGCGACCTCATGAGGCGGATCGCGGCGTGGCTCGTGGCGCTCGCCCTCGTCCTTGCTGCGGTCCCGGCCGGCGCCAACGTCCCGAGATCGTTCACGGCCTGCGGCTCCGTCACGCGGCACGGCGACTGCGGACGGGTCGTGAACGTGATCTACGGGAAGACGGTGTACCTGCGGGGGAAGGTGAAGCCGCCCCACGCCGACCTGCGGGCGGGCGTGTGGCACAAGGGCCCCTTCGACGACGCCTGGGAGCGGTGGGCGACGGTCGGGATTTCGGAGCGAGGCGTGATGCGCTACGCCTGGCGCACGACGTTGGAGGACGGCGCGCAGGACGTGCCGCACTACGTCCAGTTCCGGATCAAGGGGCACGGCAAGAGCAACCGGGTCCGGGTCTACGTCTGGCTCGGCGAGTAGGAGCCGCACCGCTCTCGAGCGGGCGACGGGAATCGAACCCGCACCACCAGCTTGGAAGGCTGGAGCTCTGCCATTGAGCTACGCCCGCAGCAGGTTGAAGCGTAGCAGCGCCGGGGGGTCAGACGAGGAGCCGATCGGGCCGTAGCGCGCGTTCAGCAGGAGCGCCGCGGCGACCGCCGCGGCGACCGTGCCGCCGGCGCCGAGTACCGAGAGGGCCGCGAACTGCGCCGATCCGGCGAAGGTCGTCGCCGACATCGCGATGGGGGCGAGCCATCCCCAGCCCTGGGCCCGGGCGCGCACAACCCTTGACGAAGTAGCTTCCAGAGGCTACTTTGCCGGTGCGATGCGAACCGTCGGTCTGAAGGTCCTCAAGAACAAGCTCGCGGAGTACGTGCGCCTCGCGGCTTCCGGTGAGGTCATCCTGATCTCCGACCGGGACCGGGTGGTCGCGGAGCTCGTGCCCCCGGCGCCGCACCGTGCGCCCCGCGTACCGGACGCGATGCTCGCCGAGGCCGTCCGCCAGGGTCTCGTCACCCCGGGGGTGCTCCCGCCCGGACCTCCGCCCGAGCCGGGGCCGGTGGCCCCGCTCGACGAGATCCTCTCGGAGCTGGAGGAGGACCGCGCGGAGCGGTGATCTACGTCGACACCTCCGTGGTGCTCGCACAGCTCCTCGCCGAGGACCGCCGCCCGCCGGTGAGCCTGTGGACGTCGTCCCTCGTGACCAGCCGCGTGACGGAGTACGAGACGTGGGTCCGGCTGAACGGGCGCGGGCTCGCCTCGAGCCACGGGGAGGCCGCGCGCGAGCTGCTC
>SIRV01000286.1 GCA_004366195.1 Actinomycetota bacterium | reverse complement strand
GCCCCGGCCCGATCGCGTTCACCCGGATGCCGTGCCGGCCCAGCTCCAGCCCATGTCCGTGCGCGCGCTCGGCCGGCATGTCCCGTGGCCGCTGCTCGCCGCCCTCCTCCTGCTGCTCGTCGCCCTGCCGATTCCAATCCTCGCGGGGGCGGGGTTGCAGACCTTCGGCGAGCACCTGCCGGCGGATCTCTACGTCCTCGCCCTGCCGCTCGCCGAGGGCCGAAGCGGGCTCGCTTTGCTCGCTTTCCTCGGCGGCCTCTCGGCGGCCACCGGTATGGTGATCCTGGCCAGCCTGGCGCTGTCGATCATGATCGGCAACCACTGGCTCGCGCCGCTCGCGATCGAGCGCAGGCTCGGCGCCTCTGGGGACTTGCGCGGCATCGTCCTGATCGAGCGACGCATCGCCATCGCCTTGGTGCTTTTCGCAAGCTGGCTCTACAGCCGCGCCCTCGGTCAGAGCGAAGCCCTGGCCGATCTCGGCTCGCTCGCTTTCTCGGCCTTCGCCCAGCTCGCGCCCGCCGCATGGATCGCCGTCTATCGGCCCAACCTGCCGGCACGTGCGGTGGCCGCGGGGATCCTCGCCGGCGTCCTGACCTGGAGCTACGTGCTGATTCTGCCGATGTGGCCGAGCGCTGCCGAGAGCCTCGCGGGCCTTCCCTCCTGGCTCGCCCCTCAATCCCTCTTTGGCTTGGGCGAACTCGATCGCATCAGTCGGGCGGTACTCCTCAGCCTCGGCATCAACGTGGCGAGCACCGCGATCGCGGCCCTCCGATGGGCCCGGGCCCAGGGCGCGGCGCGCGTGGTCCTGTCCGTGCCGGTCGCCCCGCCGGGCTCGGTGCCCAAGCTCGCACGGGAGGCCGACGAGGTCGTGGTGCTCGAGACCCCGGAGCCGTTCTTCGCCGTCGGGGAGTGGTACCGGCGCTTCGACCAGACCTCCGACGAGGAGGTGGTCGAGGCCCTGCGCCGCGCCGCGGGGACGGCCGCGTGAAGGCGTTCGAGCTCGCCGTCGCCGCGGTCCTCGCCGCGGGCGGGGTGCGCTCGCTCGTCGTGTGGTCCCGGCGCGCGGTGGGGGAGGCCACCCTGCGCGACCACCTGTGGTTCGCGGCCTTCGTGACCGGGCGGGTGGGCCTGTGGCTCTCCCTCGCCGGCCTGTTCGCCATCTCGGCGGCGAGCGACGCGCGCGGGCGCGCCTTCCTCGACGAGCTCGCCGCGGTGCGCTGGTACGCGCTCGTCCCGCTCGTGCTCGCGGCCGTCCAGGTCGCCGCGGGGTTCTTCCTCGGTCGGGGCGAGGGTTAACCGACCACCTTCACGATGGCCTCGTCGAGCTCGGGGAACTCCCGCAGCCGCGCGACGCGCTCGGCCTTCAGCCGCTCCACGGTGTCCCGGTACTCCTGGATCCGGCCCTGCCGCTCGTAGAGGCGGCGCGGCTGCAACAGCTCGACGTCGTCGAGGTCCGGTACCTCCTCGGCCACCAGGTAGCCGAAGTCGGGGTCCTCGGTCCAGGAGATCGTGCCCTCGGCGATGGCCTTCACGCATGCCGAGGTGTGGGGGATCTTCACCTTCTTCGAGCGCTCGTCCCCGTCGGGGCCGCCCACCCGGCCGGTGTTCAGCAGGTAGGTCTCGATGGGGTGGGTGCCGAGGAGCTCGAGGATGCGGTTGCCCTGCAGGCCGTGGGGCATGGGGAAGAAGGGGTTCGTGCCCGGCACGCGGAGGAACTTGCCGGCCTCCGCGGCGCCGCCGGCGCTCGTGCCGGTCGTCTCGCCGAGCATGAAGTACGCCGCGGCCTGCTCCTGATCGAGCTTGGCCACGGCCGGGATGATGTTCTCGTTGCGGTTGAGGATCAGCAGGACGTCGACCGTCCCGACCTCGCGGGCGTCCCGGTAGCGCTCCAGGTCCCGCATCTCGAACACGGCGCGGCCGTTCTGCGTGTAGGACTCCTCGAAGAAGTTCACGTGGCCGTGCTCGTCCTGGTAGACGTTCTCCAGGTACGTGGTGGGCTTGATCACCGCGTTGTAGATGTTCGGCTCGAAGTCCGGGTCGAGGCTGAAGGTCTTGGCGAAGCAGCCGTTCTCCGTCCCGTAGACCTTCCCGCCGGGCATGAGGGCGACGAAGTCGTCCTGGACGGGGAGGGACCCGTTCTGGGTGGTGAACGTGGTCGTGGTCTTCCCCGTCCCCGACAGCCCGATGATCATCACCACCTTCTCACCATCGGCGGTGGGGATCACCTTGAGGCCGGCGTGGAGGGCGAGCCCGCCGAGGTCGTAGACCTTCTTGTTCCACATCCGCAGGCCGCCCTTCTTCGACTCGCCGAAGTAGTCGGAGTTGAGGACCCGCGTGACGCCGTTCTCGAGGTCCACCGCGATGAGCCGGTCGTCGGGATAGCCGGGGGCCGGCAGGTTCGGCGTGTAGATCACCTGGACCTCCGGCTCCTCGCCGTCGTCGCGGGGGAAGTAGAGCTTCTGCTGCATCCCCGCGATGTTCGCGTTGGCCCGCTCGATCGTGAGGCGCGCGCGCGTGCGGAAGTCGGGGTCGTTGCCGATCCAGCCGTCGATGACGATGACCTCCTTGTCCCGGAGGTACTCGTCCTGCATCCTGGCGATGGCCTCGTACTCCTCGCGGGTCATCGTCTTGCCGGAGGAGCGCTCGGCGACGACGTAGGTGCTGCCGGCCGAGCGGGAGGTCACGCGCGTCTGGACGTTCACGTTGCCGAACGAGGTGACCCGGCACTGCGGCATCTCGTCGGTGAAGCGCCGGAGCTCCTCCGGGGAGGGGTTGTCGTGAACCACCTTGGCATCCACGCTCATCGCTCGCTCTCCTTCGGCCGTCCCGGGGCGCCGGGTCGCGGGCTCGAGGGCCCCCACCTGCGGCTGAGGCGCTTAGTCTACAGGAGCCCCCGAGGGAGCCGGAAGGACGTGGAGCTCAGCGAGGACGAGCTGATCGAGGCCATCCGCCGGGTGGTCGCCGATGACCACCCGGGGGTCGTGCTCGGCATCGGCGACGACGCGGCGGTGGTGGCCGCCGGCTCCGGCGAGAGCGTGCTCACCACCGACATGCTGGCCGAGGGGATCCACTTCGAGCGCGGCTCGATCTCCGCCCGCGACCTCGGCGCGAAGGCCGTCACGGTGAACGTGTCGGACATCGCCGCGATGGGCGCGAGCCCCCGGTACGCGCTCGTCTCGCTGGCGCTCCCGCCGGAGGTGGACGCCGCCTGGGTCGTGGAGCTCGCCGGCGGGATGCGCGCGGCCTGCGACGAGCACGCGATGGCGCTCGTGGGGGGCGACACGAACCGGGCGCCCCTCGTCGTCATCTCGGTCACCGTGGTGGGGGAGGTGGCGCCGGGTCGGGCGGTCCGGCGCTCGGGGGCCCGGGTCGGGGACGCGATCGTCGTGACGGGCGAGCTCGGGGCCGCGGCCGGCGGCCTCGCGCTCTCGCGGGCCGATCCAGCCCGCGCCGCGGCGGCGCTCTCG
>SIRV01000285.1 GCA_004366195.1 Actinomycetota bacterium | reverse complement strand
CGGATCGCCCGGGTGCGGTTTGAGGCGGGAGTGGGGACCTCCCTGGAACTGGTGAGCGCGCAGGCTCAGGTGGCGTCCGCGGAAGCCCAGGTGGGCGCGGCCAACAGCCAGCGGGCGCGCGCGGAGGCGGACCTGCGGCGGGTCGAGGGGAAGCGGGTGCGGGAGGGAGAGAGGGTGGGGCGCGGTGGGCGCGGCATCGTTAGAAAGGCGGCCGCGACGGCGGCGGGTGCGGGGACGGCCGGGGGCGGCACGACGACCGGCGCGCCCGTCACGACGACGGGACGGCGGGGCGCCTCCTTGCCGGGCTGGATGCGGGGGGCGCGCACGGTGCGCGGCACGCCCTCCTCCCGCTGGAACCGCGGCGCGTAACGCAGGTAGGCGGTGGCGATCGCGAGCAGCGCGAGGACCCCCACGACGGCGAGGGCGATCGCGATCCAGTAGACCCAGCCGCCGTCGTTCCTGGTCGGCTCGGCGTTGGGGCTCACGATGACCTGCGCCGCCGCGACGGGAACGCCGGCGAGGAGGCCGACGAGCGCGGCGGCGACCGGCGCGGCGAACCTGCGGAGGCTGGGGCGGCGACGCATCGGCGCGGATTCTAGCAAGGTCCCCGGCGATCTCCGTCCGGGGGAACCCTCGGCATCCGAGCCGGAGAGGGGATTCGAACCCCTGACCTACCACTTACGAGGCGGTTGCTCTGCCAGGCTGAGCTACTCCGGCCAAGCGCAAGCGAGTGTAGCGGAACCCGGGCTCACCCCGGGGCGGCGATCCGCAGGAAGGCGCGCTCGAGCACGAGCCGCACGTTCAGGTTCAGGTCCTCGGCCAGGGCCGCTCGCGCCTCCTCGATCGCGGCGAGCGCCGAGGCGGTCGGGACCGTGGGGCCGGGCGCCGGTGGCACGTCGGGGTTCAGCAAGAGCTCCGCGCCGCCCCCCACCGCGGCGACCACCCGGTCCCGGAGCAGCGCCGAGGCCGCGAGGAGCACGCGATCCACGTAGTCGCGCTCGGCGCGGCGGACGCGGCGCTTGTGCCGCTCCTCGAGCCGCCGAACGGCGCCGCGGTAGGCCTCCTCGGGACGCCCCCGCTCGTCGAGGAACGGCGCGAGCTCGTCCTTGAGCGAGCCGGTGAGGTCCTTCCGGTACGCCTCGGCGGCCCGGAGGACCTCCTCGGCCGCGTCCAGCGCCCCCGCCGGTCCCGCCGCCGAGCGCTCCAGCGCGCGGCGAGCGACCTCCCGGAAGGCGAGCCCATCGGGATCCATCGCGAGGTGGCGGGCCCGACCGAGGTTGCCCCCCGACAGCCGAGCCGCGAGCGCCGCGCGCTCGGGCTCGGCGCCCTCCGCAACGAGGGTCTCCGCGACGAACGCCTCCGAGAGCGGCGCGAAGGTGACCACGTGGCAGCGCGAGAGGATCGTCTCGGGCAGCTCGTGGGGCCGCGCGGAGAGCAGCAGGAAGACGGCGTCGGCGGGGGGCTCCTCGAGGACCTTCAGGAGCGCGTCGGCCGCGGCCGCGTTCAGCCGGTCCGCCTCGCGGATCACGAAGACCTTGCGTCCGGGCTCCGGGGCCGTCCGATACGCGGGGTGCCAGACCTCCTGCTTCACCGTCTCGACGTGGATGTCCCGGCCCTCGGGCTCGACGAGGAAGAGGTTCGGGTGCCGGTCGGCGAGGGCGAGCCGGCAGGCCCGGCACGTCCCGCAGCCGCCCTCGGGACAGACCAGGGCGGCTGCGAAGGCCCGGGCCGCGAGGGTCTTGCCCCCGCCCTCCGGCCCGGCGAACAGGTACGCGTGGTGGGGCCGCTCCGCCGCCCGGCGCAGGAACGCCATCGCCGGCTCCTGTCCGGGGACGCGCGCGAGGACCTCAGCGCTCATCGCCGTCCTCCTCCCGCTCCTTCAACACCCGCCGGAGCGCCGCCACCACCTGCTCGTGCACGCGCTCCGGGGTGTCGTCGGCGTCGATCACGATGAAGCGCTCGGGGTGCTCCTCGGCGATCTTCAGGTAGGCGTCGGCAACCTTCGCGTGGAACTCGCCGTCCTCCATCTCGATCCGGTCGGGCGACTTCCCCGCTCGGCGCAGGCCCGCCTCGGGCTCGAGGTGCAGCAGGATCGTCAGGTCGGGGAAGAGGCCCTGCGTCGCCCACACGTTCAACGTGAGGACATCCTGCTCGCCGAGGCCCCGGGCCCACCCCTGGTAGGCCAGGCTGGAGTCGATGTACCGGTCGCAGATCACGACCTTGCCTTCGGCGAGCGCGGGGCGGATCACCGACGCCACGTGCTGGGCGCGGCTCGCCGCGAACAGCAACGCCTCGGCCTTGGCGTCGATGGCGCCGGTGGCGTGGTCGAGGAGGATCTCGCGCAGGCGCTCCCCGAGCGCGGTGCCCCCCGGCTCGCGCGTGACGAGCACGTCGAGGCCGAGCGACTCCAGGTACTCCTTGGCCAACCGGATCTGGGTGCCCTTACCGGAGCCCTCGACCCCCTCGAACGCGATGAACAGCCCCTTGGCTGGCGGTCGCTTCAGCTTCGGCACGAGCACGAGGGGCTGGGGTCGGCCGATCCGGAACCGCGAGAGCCCCCGGCGGGTGAACAGCGTGGCCGCGACGACCATCCCACCCGCGACCCAGAGGGCGACGCGGGTGCCGGACAGGTCGATCCGCTGATCGCCGAGGTAGACCTCACGGGGCCCCACGATACCCGCGAGCACCGGGAACATGGTGAGCGAGAGGAACAGCCCGAGGCGCGCGAGCACGGTGAGTGCCCCGAACGTCCGCCCCCGGTAGCGGTCCTCGACGTTCTCCTGGAGGAGCACGTACCCGCTCACCCAGGCCGAGCCGCAGAAGACGCCGAGCACGACCGTGAGGAACGAGGCGAGCTCGATGCTCGGCATCGCGGCGAGCACCCACAGCGTCCCGGCGGCCGAGAGGAGGGACCAGACGAACACCCGCTCCCGCTCGAGGAGATCCACCGCCTTGTTCGAGAGCGCCATGCCGATGCCCATCCCGACGCCGAAGGAGGTCACCAGGATCCCCCATCCCGGGTTCCCGGCTCCCAGGGTGTCCCGGGCGAAGATCGGACCGAGGGCGAGGACGGCGCCCACCGCGCTGAAGGCCACGACGATCCCGAGCGTCATCGCCGAGGCGAGCGAGTCCTCGCGGAGGAACCGCACCCCCTCGACGATGTCGCGCCCGACGCGGGTGAGCTCGAGGCGTCCGCCGGTGCGGGGCCCCTGCTTGGGGAAGCGGATCCGGCTGACCAGCAGGGCGGAGAACACGAACGTCCCGCCGTCGAGGAACAGCGGGAGGGCCTCCGGGCTCTCCCGCAGGACCGGGAGGAGATCGGACCCACCGGCGAGGAAGGCGAACACGAGGCCGCCGAGGGGAAGCGTGCCGTACGTCGTCACCATCCCGAGCGCATTCGCGTTCGCCAGCTGGCGTCGGGGAACGAGGTTCGGCAGGCTCGCGTCCCGGGCCGGCGTCCAGAGCAGCGAGAAGCACTCGATCACGAAGGATGCGAGGAAGATCAGCCACAGCTTGCCGAGGAAAGGCATCGACGCGTACAGGCCGGCGCGGGCGAGGTCCGCGACGATCATGATCCGCTTCCGGTGCACCCGGTCGACGAGCGCCCCCGCGATCGGCCCGAACAGGATCGCCGGGAGCATCCTGGCGACCATGACGCCGGCGACGGCGTACGCGCCGACGGCCCCGCCCAAGCGGCTGACGAGCGCCGTGACCGCGACGAACCCGACCCAGTCCCCGAACGAGGAGACCGTCTGGGCCGCCAGGAGCTTGGAGAACGCGTGGTGCGTCAGCAGGTCCCGGAACGTCGCGGGCCTCGTGCCCCGCAGGGCCGCGACCTCGTCCGCGAGGGAGGACACCTACCCCTCCGCAGCCGCCGGCCCGGCCTCCACCGACCCGGTCGCCGGTCGCGTCCGTCGAGCCGTGGCCTTGTGCTTCTTCGTGCCCGTCTTCTTCGTGCCCGTCTTCTTCGCCGACGTCCTCTTCGCGGCGCGCGCCGCCCGGGCCGCCGCCTTCGCGGCGCGGGCCGCGGCCTCGGCCTCGGGGTCGCCGGACTTGGTCACGGTGAGGTCGAGATCGAGCTCGGCGCCGCACCCCCAGCAACGGTACGACTTCGGTCGGCGCAGGAGCAGGGATCCGCACTCGGGGCAGGGCGGCTCCGGGGCGGGAGGGTTGCCGACCGCGAAGTCGCACTCCGGGTAGCGGTCGCACCCGTACATCGGGCCGAACCGCGTTCGCCTCTCCACGATCTCCCCCCGGCCGCACTGGGGACAGGTGACCCCCGTGCCCTTGGGCGCCTCCTTCTTGACGTAGCGGCACTCGGGGTAGCCGGAGCACCCCACGAAGGGCCCGTACCGGCCGACCTTCCGCGCGAGCGGCCGGCCGCACTCGGGGCAGCGCTCGTCGAGGAGCTCGGGCTCTGGCCGCTCCTCGCCGTTCAGGTTCCGGATGTAGCGGCAGCCCCCGTCCTCGGCGGCCCAGCGCGAGCACCCGATGAACCGCCCGTATCGACCGAGCCGGATCTGCAGGTGGCCGGGGGGCGTGCGCCCCTCCTCCACGCAGCGGGGGCAGGTCTCGTCGAGGTCCTCGACGTACCGCTCGAACTTCTCCTCCGCCCGCTCCAGGGCCTCGGAGAAGGGGACCCAGAACCCGCGCAGGACCTCGGTCCGCGCCGCCTTCCCCTCGGCGATGAGGTCGAGCTCCTCCTCCATCTTGGCCGTGAAGTTCACGTTCACGATCTCGGGGAAGTGCTCGATCAGCTTGTCGATGACGACCTCGGCCACGTCCTCCGGGTAGAAGCGCTTGTCCTGCAGGCGGACGTACCCGCGCTCCTGGATCGTCGAGATGATCTGCGCGTAGGTGGACGGCCGTCCGATCCCCAGCTCCTCCAGGGTCTTCACCAGCGACGCCTCGGTGTAGCGGGGCGGCGGCTGGGTGAAGTGCTGCTCCGGCAGCACCTCGAGGAGGCGCAGGACCTGGTCGGCCGAGAGCTCGGGCAGGCGCGCCTCGGCCTCCTCCTCCGGGCCCTCGTCGCTTCCCTCGCGGTAGACGCGGAGGTAGCCGTCGAAGCGGAGCGTCTGCCCCGTGGCGCGCAGCCCGTAGGCGGCGTCCTCGGCGACGGCCTCGATGTCCACCCCGACCTGGTCGTAGCGGGCCTCGGCCATCTGGCTCGCCACCGTGCGCTGCCAGATCAGGGTGTACAGGCGCAGGTGGTCGCGGTCGAGGGCGGCGGCCACGCGGGAGGGGTGGCGGAGCACGGAGGTCGGGCGGATCGCCTCGTGCGCCTCCTGGGCGCCGCGGGTGCGCGTCCGGTACCGGCGCGGCGTATCGAGCGCGTACTCCGATGGGTACTCGGTGCGGATGAACCCCGCGATCTCCCGGAGGGCGGACTCGGCGAGGTGCACGGAGTCGGTCCGCATGTAGGTGATGAGACCGACCGTGCCCTCCCCCGGCAGGTCCACGCCCTCGTAGAGGCGCTGGGCGAGGGTCATCGTCTTGCGCGCCGAGAAGCCGAGCTTGCGGGCCGCCTCCTGCTGGAGGGTCGAGGTCGTGAACGGCGGGGGCGGCTGGCGACGGCGCTCCTTGCGCTCGACGGCCGTCACCCGGTAGACGGCCCGGCGAAGGCGCTCGGCGTGGGCGGCGGCCTCGGCCTCGGCGCGGAGCACGACACCCTTCTTGTCGGGGGAGGGCGCGAGCCTGCCCTCCGGGACCCGCGTCAGCCGCGCGACGAACGCCTGCTCCTCTCCGTCGGGCGCGAGGCGCACGTCGATCGTCCAGTACTCGACCGGGACGAAGGCGCGGATCTCGCGCTCGCGCTCGACGATGAGCCGCACGGCGACCGACTGCACCCGCCCCGCCGAGAGGCCGGGACGCACCCGCCGCCAGAGGATGGGGCTGATCTTGTAGCCCACGAGGCGGTCGAGCACCCGCCGAGCCTCCTGGGCGTCGAAGAGCATGAGGTCGATCCCCCGCGGGCGCGCGAAGGCCTCCAGGATCGCGTCCCGGGTGATCTCGGTGAAGGTGACGCGCTTCGCGCGCTCCGGCTCGACCCCGAGCAGGGTGGCCACGTGGTACGCGATGGCCTCCCCCTCGCGGTCGTAGTCCGTGGCGAGCACGAGGTCCTCCGCCTGCCGGTGGACCTTCTTCAGCTCGGCGACGTGGCGCTCCTTCTCCGCCGGCACCACGTAGGTGACGCGGAAGCCGTCCTCCACGTCGACGCCGAGGTTGCTCTCCGGCAGGTCGCGGACGTGGCCGAAGGAGGCCCGGACCGTGTAGTCCGGCCCCAGGTACTTCTCGATCGTCTTCGCCTTGGCCGGCGACTCGACGACGACGAGGGTCTTCGCCACGCTACCGCCTACCTGCTCCAGGGGGATCCGAGGCCCGACGCTCGGTGGGCCTCCACCGGCGCAGGGTACCAGCCCCCCGCGGAACGCCCGAGGACATCACGCAGGGGACCTTAGCCCCATCCCGGTACCGAGGCACGCAACCGGACCCCGGGGTCGGATCCGGTGATACCCTCGGTCGGACCCCCGAGGACCTGGAGCCGAACCCTGCTCGCGCTGTTCACGGAGCTCGTCACCGACGAGATCGCCACCTACGGCTACCTGGCGATCTTCGCGCTCATGGCGCTGGAGTCGGCCTGCGTCCCCGTGCCGAGCGAGGTGACGATGCTCTTCGGGGGGGCCCTCGTCACCGCGCCGTTCCTCGCCGCCCACCAGCAGCTCGACCTCTGGGGGGTGGTCGCCGCCGGCACCGCCGGGAACGTGGTCGGCTCCTGGCTCGCCTACTGGGCGGGGTCGGCCGGCGGACGGCCGCTCGTGGCCCGCTGGGGGCGCTACCTCCTGATCCGGCCGCACGAGGTCGACCGGGCCCACGACTGGTTCGAGCGGTACGGCCAGGCCGCCGTGTTCTTCGGACGGCTGCTGCCGGTGGTGCGGACCTTCATCAGCCTGCCGGCCGGGGTGGTCCGCATGGGGTTCTGGCGCTTCACCCTGTACACGGTGCTCGGGTGCCTGCCGTGGTGCCTGCTCCTCGCGTGGCTCGGCTACCTGCTCGGCGAGCGGTGGGCCGTCGTGGAGAGCGTGTTCCGGCCCATCGCCTGGGCGATCGCGGCAGCGCTCGTCGCGGGCGGGACATGGTTCGTGCGGCGCCGCCTCCGGCAGATCCGGGCGGAGGAGACCGCCCTCCGGGACCTCGAGCAGGGCGCGAGGTCGCAGGCCGCCGAGATCGAGCCCTGAGCCTCGGGTCTCAGGTCAGCTCGACCCGCATGACCCAGTTCTCGCCCTCCTCGCGGACCTTCTGGAACCCGACCCGCTCGTACATCCGACGCGAGCGGTTGTGGACGGCCACCGAGAGCGAGAGCGCCTTCACGCCCCGCTGCCGGGCCTCGGACATCAGGGCGCGCAGGAGCGTCTCCCCGATCCCCTTGCGGCGGTGGAGCGGCACCACGGCGATCCCGATCTCGGGGGTCTCCTCGTCCACGAAGCCGTAGCCGGGCTCCTCGGCCGTGAAGTGGCGGTACCAGGCGGCGCCAACCGGCTCGCCGTCGATCTC
>SIRV01000284.1 GCA_004366195.1 Actinomycetota bacterium | reverse complement strand
CGGGCCCAGCGAGGGCGAGGCGGACTTCGTCATCGCGCACCCCGAGCACGGCGTACTCGTCCTCGAGGTCAAGGGCGGCTCGCTCTCCTACGAACCGGCGACGCGGACGTGGTTCCAGACCGGTCACTCGGGGAAGCATCCCCTGCGCGAGGACCCCTTCCACCAGGCGCGGGACGAGATGCACTCGCTCATGGAGATCCTCCGCGCGCAGCCCGGCTGGGAGCGATGGCGCCCGTCCTACGGGTACGCCGTGGCGTTCCCCGACGGCATCTACCGGCACGATGCGCACCCCGGCGCGCCGGCCGCCGTCACGATCGACCGCGACGACCTCGATCGGCTCGAGACCAGGGTGGTCGAGATCATGCGCTCCTGGCGGCGCGACGGCCGCCGGTTCGGCGCCGAGGGGATGGAGGCGCTGGACCGCGCCCTCGGCTTCCGGGTCGAGGTGCGCACGCCCCTGAAGCTCGCCTTCGACGAGGAGGACCGCAGGATCGTGCAGCTCACCGACGAGCAGGCGTGGGTCCGCTCGTTCGTGCTCCACCGGACGCGCGCGGCCGTGTCGGGGTCGGCCGGGACCGGCAAGACGATCCTCGCGGTGGGGATCGCGACCCATCTCGCCGACAAGGGTCACCGGACGCTGCTCACCTGCTTCAACCGGCTCCTGGCCGAGGACCTGCGGGAGCGCACGGCCGGACACGACGGGCTCGACGTCGCGCACTTCCACGGGCTGTGCACGTCGGTGGCGCGGGAGGCGGGCCTGCAGGTCCCGGAGCCGCCGGGGGAGGGGCAGCCCGACCGGGCCTACTTCGAGGACGTCCTCCCCGAGCTCCTCGAAGAGGCCGCCCGACGGTTGGGGCCTCGGTACGAGGCGGTCGTGGTGGACGAGGCGCAGGACTTCCGCGAGCACTGGTGGCCCGCGCTCCTCGCGCTCCACCGCGAGCCGGACACCGGGCGCCTGTACGTGTTCTTCGACCCCAACCAGAACCTCTACGGCGGCGCCGTGCCCCTGGAGAACCTCGACGCGTGCCCGCCGCTCCCCGCGAACGTGCGGAACACGAGGGCCATCGCCGAGTTCGTGTCCGTCTACTACCGGGGCCCCGAGCGACCGACGGCGCGGGGGCCGGAGGGTCGGCCGCCCCAGGTGCTCGGGTACGAGGACGACGAGGGGCTGGCACGGCTGCTCGCGACGGTCCTGCGGAACCTCGTCGAAGAGGAGCACGTGCCCCTCGAGGACATCGTCGTGCTCACGCCGGCGGGGACGGCGAAGAGCCGCCTGCGCTCGCGGGGTGGTGTGGACGGCTTCCGTTTCTCGGAGCGACCGGAGCCGGGAGCCGTCCTCGCGACGAGCGTCCACGGGTTCAAGGGGCTCGAGCGCCCGGTCGTGATCCTCGCCGAACTGGGCGACAAGCACGTCGAGGAGCTGGCCGACTACCTGTACACAGGGGCCTCTCGCGCCAAGAACGAGCTGATCGTGCTCGCCTACGAGCCCGTCGCGCGAGAGCTCCGGCGCCTGCCGTGCGTCGTCGGCCCCTGAGCGCCTGCGTAGGTTCCCGCTCGCCTGTGCTGGGCGTCCGCTCTACGCTGGGGGCGTGCAGGACGTGGGGTTCTTCGGTCCCGACAGCGTGTCCTGGCGGGTCCATCGGGAAGTCACGGTGCTGTTCGGAGGGGCGCGAGCGCTCCTGATGCAGGCCGCGCACCCCCTGGTGATGGCCGGGGCGAACCAGACCGCGATGTACGAGCGGAACCCCTGGCGTCGCCTCCAGCGCACGCTGGTGCTTACCTACACGATCACCTTCGGAACGAAGGTCGAGGCGCGCGCGGCGGCCGCGCGCATCAACGAGGTGCACGCGCGCATCAAGGGTGTGGACCCGGTCACCGGTCGCCGGTACGACGCCCTGGATCCCGAGCTGCTCCTGTACGTCCACGCGTGCCTCGTGGACTCCGCGCTGCTGTTCGAGGAGCTGACCGTCGGGGAGCTGGACGACGCCGGCCGGCAGCGCTTCCACGAGGAGCAGATGCTCGTGGCCGAGATGCTCCTCGTGCCGAGGGCGATCATCCCCCCGACCGTGGCGGAGCTCCGGGCGTGGCTCGCCGACGTCGGGCGGCGCGGCGAGCTCGTCGTGACGGAGGGTGCCCGCCGCGTGGCTCGGCTCTTCCTCCACCCACCGCGGGAGGCCGAGTGGCGGCCGATCCTGAAGGGCGTCGCGCGGCTCGCCTTCGCCACGCTCCCCGCCGACGTGCGCGAGCTCTACGGCTTCGACGTCGGTCCGCTGAGGGAGCGGGCCGCGCGGGCCACGCTCCGGGCGGCCCGGTACCTGCGGCCCTTCCTGCCGCCCCGGTACCGGTACGTGGCTCCGTACGCGGAGTGGCGCGCGAGACAGCGGGGGCGTCCCGTCGGGGGCGAGGTAGCGCGGGTCCGGCGTTCGCTCGGCATCCGGCTCGAGGACGCGCGGTCGCTCCCCGGGCGCCCCGTCGCCGGCTCGCAGGCATAGACTCCCGGCCGTGGGGGAGATCGACGGCGTCCTGCTCGATATCGACGGCGTCCTGACCGTCTCGTGGGAGCCGATCCCCGGAGCGCCGGAAGCGCTGACGCGGCTGCGCGAGCGGGGGATGCCCTTCCGCCTCATCACGAACACGACCACGCACGCCCGGTCCGAGCTCGCGGGGACGCTGTGCGAGGCGGGGTTCGACGTGCGGCCGGAGGAGGTCGTCACGGCGGTGGTGGCCACGGCCTCGTACCTGCGTACCCATCACCCCGGGGCGGGGGTGTTCGTGCTCTCCGACGGCGATCCACGGGGGGATCTCGACGGGGTGCGCCTCGTGGCGCTCGAGGAGGCCGAGGTGATCGTGCTCGGCGGCGCCTGCGAGGACTTCTCCTACCCGACGATGAACCGCATCTTCCGGCGGCTCATGGAGGGCGCCGTCCTCGTCGGGATGCACCGCAACATGTACTGGCGCACGACGGAGGGCCTCCAGCTCGACGCGGGCGCCTACATCGCGGGCCTGGAGGAGGCCACCGGCAAGCGCGCCGCGATCTGCGGCAAGCCCTCCCCGGCCTTCTTCGAGGAGGCGCTCCGCCTGCTCGGGGTCCCGGCCGAGCGGGCTGCGATGGTCGGCGACGATGTGGTGAACGACGTCCTCGGCGCGCAGCGGGTGGGGCTCACGGGGGTGCTCGTGCGGACGGGGAAGTTCCTTCCCTCCGACCTCGAGCGGGAGGACGGCCGGCCCGACCACGTGCTCGACTCCGTCGCCGACCTGCCGGGCTGGCTCGAGGGCGGGGACCGATGAGCCGGCGCCCGGGCGCGCGCCCGGATGCGTCCGGGGTCGACCGGGCGCGCCTCGCGCGTGAGATCTTCGCCCGGATCGCGCCGGAGTACGACCGGATGGGGGTGGTGCTCTCCCTGGGCCAGGATCCGCGGTGGCGGCGCTTCCTCGTCTCGCGCGTGCACGCGATCCCCGGCTCGTGGGTGCTCGACGCCGCGAGCGGCACCGGTCTCGTGGCCCGGGAGCTGGCGCGGCGGAACCTGCGGGTGGTGGCGCTCGAGCCCAGCCGGGCGATGATCCGCCGGGGCGTCGAGGCGGTGCGGGCGGCGGGGCTCGCGGATCGGGTGAGGTTCGTCGCCGGACGGGCCGAGGCGCTCCCGTTCCCCGACGCCACCTTCGACGCCGTGACCTTCACGTACCTGCTGCGGTACGTCCAGGATCCGGCCGCGACGGTGGCCGAGCTCGCACGGGTGCTGCGGCCGGGCGGCGTCATGGCGGGGCTCGAGTTCCACGTCCCCGACCGGGCGTGGGCCTACGCGGGATGGTGGGCCCACACGCGCCTCGTGATGCCGGTCGTCGGCGCCCTCGTCTCATCGGCGTGGTTCCGCACGGCGCGGTTCCTCGGACCGGACGTCGAGCGGTTCGTGCGCCGGTACCCGCTCCCCGTCCAGGTCCGATGGTGGCAGGAGGCGGGGATGCGGCGCGTCCGCACCCGGCGTCTGGCGAACGGCGCCGCGGTCGTGACCTGGGGGATCAAGGCGACCCCGCTGCTCGATGGGTGAGGGCGAACGCGCGGGGGAGCGGCCCGCTTTCTACGCGCTCGCCCCCGGTGGGTGGCGCGACTACTGGACCCTCCTCCACCCGCCCTACACGCTCTGGCACCTGTCGTACGTGGCGATCGGCGCCTGCACGGCGCCGCGGATCCGCGTCGGATGGCTCCTCGAGACGCTGGCCGCGTTCCTGCTCGCCATGGGCGTGGCCGCCCACGCCCTCGACGAGCTCCACGGGCGGCCGCTCGGGACCCGTATCCCGGACGGGGCGCTGGTCGGTCTGGGCGGGGTCGGCCTCCTCGCCGCCGTCGCGCTCGGGATCCACGGGACGTTCGAGGTCTCGCCGTGGCTCTGGGTGTTCATCGTGGTCGGCACGTTCCTCGTCGTTGCATACAACCTCGAGCTGTTCGGCGGCTCCTTCCACACGGACGCCTGGTTCGCGCTGGCCTGGGGGGCGTTCCCCGCCCTCACCGCGGCCTTCGCCCAGACCGCGCGGGTCACGCCGGCGGCCGTGGTCGCGGCGGTGGGGTGTGCCGCCCTGTCCGCGGCCCAGCGGGCGCTGTCCACCCCCGTCCGCCGTCTGCGGCGGGGGGTGGCGGAGGTCCGGGGCGAGCTCCTGCTGCGCGACGGCGCGCGAGAGCCGATCGACGCGGAGTCCCTCCGCGCTGCCCCGGAGGCCGCGTTGCGGTGGCTCTCGGCGGCGGTTCCGCTGCTCGCCGTGGGCCTCCTCGCGGCCCGTCTGGCCTGACCCTTCAGCGACCGACGCGGAGCTCCGCGTGGATCCGGTCGAGGAGCGTCCGCCCCTCCGGGCCGTCGATCCCCGGGCCGGTCGCGATCACCCTGACGACCTCGGGGCCGACCCTCCACGCGCCGAGGAGCAGCGGCTGCTCCTTGGGGCAGCAGCCCCCGGGCTCATGGACGAAGGCGGGTCCGCTGCCCCAGGGGATGGCGGTGGCCTCGCCGACGACCTCGCTCGGGTGGGAGCGGAGCCACGCGAGGTAGCGCTCCGCCCCCGCGGGGTGCGAGAAGCGGAGCACCCGCACCACCACGCGACGGGACCGGGTCCCCGGCTGCGTGTACGCGCGCTCGGCGGCGCCGACGAAACCCGCCTCCTCCAGCAGTCCCGCGAGCTCCGAGGGTCGGAGCGCGTCGGCGGCGACGGCGCCCAGGTCGAGCTCGACGGTGGGTGCGCCGCGGAACCCGACGAGGGCGACGGGCGGCTGCGTCGCGCGTGCCCCGCGTCCGCAGGACGCGAGGGCCACGACGGCGAGCAGACC
>ML214211.1:5965-8041 GCA_004366195.1 Actinomycetota bacterium | reverse complement strand
TGGGCCTTCGAGCTCGACCGGGGCCGGGAGCGCCTGCGCCGAGCGCGCGAGGTCGTGAGCGTCGGCAAGCTCTCGGGGGCCGTGGGGAACTACGCGCAGATCGACCCCCGCGTGGAGGAGGAGGTGTGCGCCCGCCTCGGGCTGCGGCCGGAGGACGCCTCCAGCCAGGTCGTCCACCGCGACCGGCACGCCGAGTACCTGGCGGCCCTGGCGCTGCTCGCGGGGACCTGCGACCGGGTCGCGACCGAGATCCGGCACCTCGCGCGCACGGAGGTGCGGGAGGTCCAGGAGCCGTTCGCCCCTGGTCAGAAGGGCTCGAGCGCCATGCCGCACAAGCGGAACCCGGTGGCCTGCGAGCGGATCTCGGGGCTCGCGCGCGTGATCCGGGGCAACCTCCAAGCCGCCCTGGAGAACATCCCGCTCTGGCACGAGCGCGACATCTCGCACTCCTCCGCCGAGCGCATCATCTTCCCGGACTCGACGATGGCCCTGGACTTCATGTTGAAGGAGCTCACGTGGGTCCTCGAGGGCCTCGTCGTGCACCCGGACCGGATGCGCGAGAACCTCTGGTTCGGGGACGGTCTCGCCTTCTCCCAGGCCGTCCTCCTCGCCCTCGTCGAACGGGGGCTGTCGCGCGACGAGGCGTACGCGATCGTGCAGCGGGCGGCGGCGGCGGCCTGGGACGAGGCGGCGTCCTTCCGGGAGCGCGTCGCGACCGAGCCCCGGGTGCGCGAGCTCCTCGCCCCCGAGGAGCTCGACGCCCTGTTCGATCCGGCCCGCTACCTGGCGAACCTGGACGTGGTGTTCGACCGACTGGCCAAGCTGCGGGGTGGGGGATGAGCGGGAAGCTGCATGCGCAGGGGAAGGTCCGGGACGTCTACGAGGTCGACGGGGAGCGGCTGCTGCTCGTCGCCACCGACCGGATCAGCGCGTTCGACGTCGTGCTGCCGAACCCGATCCCCGACAAGGGGCGGGTCCTCACCGGCCTCACGCTGTTCTGGCTGGAACGGACCAAGGACCTCGTGGGCAACCACCTGATCTCCGCCGACCGGCGCGACTTCCCGGGCAGCTTCCGCGACGAACCCTCCCTCGCCGGCCGAGCCATGCTCGTGCGACGGGCCGAGGTGATCCCGGTGGAGTGCGTGGCCCGCGGGTACCTCACCGGGTCGGGGCTGAAGCAGTACCTGGCCGAGGGGCACGTGTGCGGCGTGCCGCTCCCGCCCGGGCTCGTCGAGGCCTCGCGTCTGCCGGAGCCGATCTTCACGCCGACCACGAAGGCCGCCACCGGCCACGACCAGCCGCTCACCTTCGAGGAGACGGTCGAGCTCGTCGGCCGCGGCCTCGCGGAGCGCCTGCGCGAGCTCACGATCGCCCTCTACGAGCGGGGGGCCGAGATCGCGCTCGAGCGCGGCATCATCGTGGCCGACACGAAGTTCGAGTTCGGGTTCGCCGACGGCGAGCTGATCCTCATCGACGAGGTCCTGACCCCCGACTCGTCCCGGTTCTGGCCGGCCGAGGGCTACGAGCCCGGCCGGCCCCAGCCGAGCTTCGACAAGCAGTTCGTCCGGGACTGGCTCGACGCGAGCGGGTGGGACCACGAGCCGCCCGCGCCGGAGCTGCCGCCCGAGGTGATCGGACGGACGGCTGCCAAGTACCGCGAGGCGTACGAGCGCATCACCGGCGAGCCCTTCGACCGGTACCGCCAGCGGATGGGGGTCATGTCCGACCACGACTGGGAGCGCTGCGCGGTTGACCTGGAGCGCCTGCGGATGGAGCACGCGTGAAGCACCGGTTCGAGGTCCTCGTCACGCTCCGGCCGGGGCTCCTCGATCCCCAGGGCAAGGCGATCGAGGGGGCGCTCCCGGCGATGGGGTGGACGAACGTTCGCGACGTCCGCGTCGGCAAGCACATCGCCCTCACCGTGGAGGCCGACTCGGTCGAGGCGGCCCGGGCGCAGGTGGAGGAGATGGCCCGGCGCCTCCTCTCGAACCCCGTGATCGAGGACTACCGGATCCTGGACGCGCGGGAGGTGCCGGCGTGAACGCGCCGAGGATCGGGGTCGTCACGCCCCCCGGC
>ML214211.1:0-5881 GCA_004366195.1 Actinomycetota bacterium | reverse complement strand
CGGGGTCGTCACGTTCCCCGGCTCCCTCGACGACCGGGACGCGATCCGGGCGGTGGAGCTGCTCGGCGGGCGGGGGGTGCCGCTCTGGCACGCCGAGCGCGACCTCGCCGGGGTCGACGCCGTGATCCTGCCGGGCGGGTTCTCCTACGGCGACTACCTGCGCTGCGGGGCGATCGCGCGCTTCGCGCCGATCATGGAGGAGGTCGTGCGGTTCGCGGCGGCCGGCGGCCCGGTGGTGGGGATCTGCAACGGGTTCCAGATCCTGTGCGAGGCCGGGCTGCTGCCCGGCGCGCTGATCCGAAACCGCTCGCTCCGGTTCATCTGCCGCGTCGTGCACGTCCGCGTGGAGAGCTCGCGCTCGCCCCTCACCGAGGGGGTCGCCGTCGGGGAGGTGCTCGAGATCCCCATCAAGCACGGCGAGGGGCAGTTCGTCGCGGGCGAGGAGGACCTGGCGCGGATCGAGGGCGAAGGGCTCGTCGTCTTCCGGTACTGCGGGCCGGACGGGACGGTGGACGACGAGCACAACCCGAACGGCTCGGCCCACGCCATCGCCGGCGTCCGGAACGAGGCCGGGAACGTCGTCGGCCTCATGCCCCACCCCGAGCACGCCGTCGACCCCGACCTCGGCCCCACCGGCGGCCAGCCGCTCCTCGCCTCCCTGCTCCAGCACGCCCTGGCGAGGGTGTAGCGACCGTGCCCGAGGAGCCCCTGCACCGCGCGCTCGGTCTCACCGACGACGAGCTCGAGCGGATCCGCGCCATCCTCGGCCGCGAGCCGAACCGCAACGAGCTCGCCATGTTCAGCGTGATGTGGTCCGAGCACTGCTCGTACAAGTCGAGCAAGGTGCACCTGCGCACGCTGCCGACCGAGGGCCCCGGCGTGCTCGTCGGCCCCGGCCAGGACGCGGGGGTCGTGGACGTCGGCGACGGGCTCGCCGTGGCGTTCAAGATGGAGTCCCACTCGCACCCCAGCGCGATCGAGCCCTACCAGGGCGCGGCCACGGGGGTGGGGGGCATCATCCGCGACGTGATCTCCATGGGGGCGCGCCCGATCGCGCTCCTCGATCCCCTGTACTTCGGCCCCCTCACCGAGGAGCGGAACCGCTGGCTGCTCGAGGGCGTGGTGGCCGGGATCGGTGGCTACGGGAACTGCATCGGCGTGCCCACGGTGGGGGGCGAGGTGAAGTTCGCCCCGCCCCACACGACGAACCCCACGATCAACGTGATGTGCGTGGGCATCGCGCCGGTGGAGCGTCTCGTCACGGCGGCCCGGACGGTCCACGAGGGCTCGTACCTCGTCCTGTTCGGCGCGGCGACGGGGCGCGACGGGATCGGCGGGGTGTCGGTCCTCGCCTCGCGGACGCTCGAGGAGGGCGCCGAGGAGAGCCGCCCCTCGGTGCAGATCGGCGACCCCTTCGCGGGGAAGCTGCTGCTCGAGGCCTGCATGGAGCTCGCCGAGCGCGGCCTCCTCGAGGGGCTGCAGGACCTGGGCGGCGCCGGCCTCACCTGCGCGACGAGCGAGTCGGCGGCCCGGGCGCGGATGGGGGCCGAGATCGATCTCGAGACGGTGCCGCTGCGGGCCCCCGACCTCGAGCCCTTCGAGATCCTCACCTCGGAGTCGCAGGAGCGGATGCTCGCCATCGTGGCGCCGGAGCACCTGGAGGAGGTCCGCGCCGTCTGCGCGAGGTGGGGCCTCGCCTCCGCGGTCCTCGGGCGGATGGTGGCGGGGGATCGCCTCCGGGTGCGGATGGGCGACGTGGTCGTGGCCGACGTGCCGGCCCGGTCCCTCGCCGACGAGGGCCCCGTGTACCACCGGCCGCTCGAGGAGCCGGGGTGGCTCGCGGCCCTGCGGGAGGACGACCCGACGTTCACCACCGTGACGGTGGAGCCGCTCGAGGCGTTCCGCGCCGTCCTCGGCTCGCCGAACGTGGCCTCCAAGCGCTGGGTCTGGGAGCAGTACGACCACCTCGTGCAGGGCAACACGCTCGCCGGTCCCGGCGGCGACGCCGCGCTCGTGCGCGTGCCGGGGACGATGAAGGCCCTCGCCCTGGCGACCGACGCGAAGGGTCGGTTCGGGTACCTCGACCCCTACCTCGGGGCGGCCCACGCGGTGGCCGAGGCGGCCCGGAACGTGGCGATGACCGGCGCCCGCCCGGTCGCCATCACGAACTGCCTGAACTTCGGCAACCCGGAGCGGCCCGAGGTGATGTGGCAGTTCGCCGAGTCGGTGCGGGGGATGGGCGACGCGTGCCGGGCGCTCGGCACGCCGGTCACCGGCGGGAACGTGAGCTTCTACAACGAGTCGGCCGGCTCCGCGATCTGGCCGACGGCGACGATCGGGATGCTCGGCCTCCTCGAGGACCACCGGCTGGCGGTCCGGACGGCGTTCCGGCCGGGCTGCGTCGTCTACCTGTTGGGGGAGACCCGGCCGGAGCTCGGCGGCTCGGAGTTCGCCGAGGTCGTGCTGGGTCGGGTGAGCGGCCGCCCACCGGTCCTCGACCTCGAGCGGGAGCGCGCCCTCCACCGGCTGGTGGCCGAGTCCGCCCGGCGGGGACTGCTCTGCTCCGCCCACGACTGCTCCGACGGCGGGCTCGCGGTGGCCCTGGCCGAGTCGGCGATCGCCGGCGGCGTGGGCTTCGCGGTGTCGGTCGCCGGCGACCTCCCCTGGTACGTCGCGCTCTTCTCCGAGTCGGCCTCGCGCGCCGTCGTCTCGGTCGAGCCGGCGCGGGCGACCGAGCTCGAGGACCTGTGCGGCGCCCACGGCGTGCCGTGCGCGCGGCTCGGCGAGACCGGCGGGCCGCGGCTGGTGTTCGACGGGCTGTTCGAACTCGGGGTGGACGAGGCGACGGCGATCCACGAGGAGGCCCTCCCCAAGCTCCTCGCCGGGTGACCGCACGCCGTTCGCGGAACGGACCGGTGCTACCATCGGCGCACCGGTGGAGGGTCCCAAGGAGGCGTGCGGGCTGTTCGGGGTGTGGGCCCCGGGCGAGGACGTCGCCCGCCTCACCTACTTCGGGCTGTTCGCGCTCCAGCACCGCGGCCAGGAGTCGGCAGGGATCGCCGTCTCCGACGGCGAGCACCTGCTGGTGTTCAAGGAGCTCGGGCTGGTCTCGCAGGTCTTCGACGAGGCGACCCTCGCCACGATGCAGGGCGACCTCGGCATCGGCCACGTGCGGTACTCGACGACCGGCTCGACGACCTGGGAGAACGCCCAGCCCGCGTTCAAGACCGACGGCCAGCGCTCGCTCGCCCTCGGCCACAACGGGAACCTGGTGAACACCCTGGAGCTCGCCGAGCGCGCCGGGCGCACCGGGCGCGCGACCACCGACTCCGACCTCGTCGCCACCCTCCTCGCCGCGCGCCTCGATGGCGGCCTGGGGGCGGCGTGCCTCGAGGTCCTGCCGACCCTCCGCGGCGCCTTCAGCTTGGTGATGATGGACGAGCGGAGCCTGTTCGCCGCCCGGGACCCGCTCGGGCTCCGACCCCTGTCGATCGGGCGCTTGCCGAGCGGGTTCGTCGTCGCCTCCGAGACCTGCGCCCTCGACATCGTGGGCGCCTCGTTCGTCCGCGACGTCGAGCCCGGCGAGCTCGTCCGCATCGACGACCGGGGCGTCCACGCCGAGCGCTACGCCGAGAGCCCGCGCCGGGCCCTCTGCGTCTTCGAGTACGTGTACCTCGCGCGCCCGGACTCGGTCCTCCGTGGCCACACGGTGCACGAGGTCCGGCGCGAGCTCGGGCGGCGCCTGGCTCGCGAGGCCCCGGCGGAGGCCGACCTCGTGGTGCCCGTCCCCGACACCGGCACGTCGGCGGCGGCCGGGTACTCCGAGGTCTCCGGCATCCCGTACGGCGAGGGGCTCATCAAGAACCGGTACGTGGGACGGACCTTCATCCAGCCCTCCCAGTGGCTGCGCGAGCGCGGGGTGAAGCTGAAGCTGAACCCGATCCCGGAGACGATCCGGGGCCGCCGGCTCGTCGTGATCGACGACTCGATCGTGCGGGGCACGACGACCCGGCAGATCGTCCAGGCCCTGCGCGAGGCCGGGGCCGCCGAGGTCCACGTCCGGATCACGTGCCCGCCGATCCGCTGGCCCTGCTTCTACGGCATCGACATGTCCACCCGGGCCGAGCTCGTCGCCTCCGACCTCTCCGTGGAGGAGGTCCGGCAGTACGTGGGGGCCGACTCCCTCGGGTACCTCTCGCTCGAGGGGATGATCGCCGCTACGGGCTCCCCGAAGGGCGAGCTCTGTCGGGCCTGCTTCGACGGCGAGTATCCCATCGAGATCCCCGAGCACGCGGGGAAGTTCCTGCTCGAGCACCCCGCGAAGTCATGAGCGAGGCCTACCGCCGGGCCGGCGTGGACCTCGCCGCCGCCGCGGAGGCCGTGGCGAGGATCGCGGAGGTCGCCCGCGGCGCCTCCCGCCCCGAGGTCCGCGAGGGCGTGGGCGGGTTCGCCGGCCTGTTCGAGATCTCGCCCGGGCGGTACCTCGCGGCCGCCACCGACGGGGTCGGGACCAAGCTCGAGGTGGCCCGCCTCGCCGGTCGCCTCGACACCGTCGGCATCGACCTCGTCGCGATGTGCGCCGACGACGTCGTCTGCACCGGCGCGGAGCCCCTGTTCTTCCTCGACTACCTGGCCGTGGGCCGCGTCGTGCCCGAGCGGATCGCCGCGATCGTGGCCGGGGTCGCCGAGGGGTGCCGCCGGGCGGGCTGCGCGCTCCTCGGCGGCGAGACGGCCGAGCATCCCGGCGTGATGGAGCCGGACGCGTTCGACCTCGCCGGCTTCTGCGTGGGGGTGGTGGATGAGGGATCGCTCCTCGGACCGCATCGCGTGCGCGAGGGGGACGTGCTCGTCGGGCTGCGCTCGAGCGGGCTCCACGCGAACGGGTACTCGCTCGTGCGGCGGGCGCTCCTCGAGGAGGGTGGCTACCGGCTCGAGGATCTCCTGCCGCGGCTCGGGCGGTCGCTCGGGGAGGAGCTGCTCGAGCCCACGCGGATCTACGCGCCGCTCGTGCTCGAGCTCGCGCGCGACGGGCTCGTCCACGCGGCAGCACACGTCACCGGCGGGGGGGTGCCGGAGAACCTGCCCCGCGCGCTCCCCGAGGGGCTCGGGGCCGAGGTCCGCGAGGGCTCGTGGCCGGTGCCCCCCATCTTCGAGCTCGTGCGGGAGGCCGCGGGCGCGAGCGAGGAGGACATGCGCGTCACCTTCAACCTCGGCCTCGGCATGGTGCTCGTGGTGCCGGCCGAGCGCGCCGCCGAGGTCCTCGGGCGGGCCGAGGCGGCGGGGGTCCCGGCGGACGGGATCGGCCGGGTCGTGCTCGGCGCCGGCGTCGCCTACCTGCGCTGAGGGCGGCCCGCCGACCGGGCCTCCCGAGGGTGACTACCCGCAGCTCGGTCGCCCCCGCGGGATCCCCGTCGGACGGGGGAGTCCGAGGGGCCATGCGGAACCGCCCATCGGACCGCTACCGGAACGGCGCGGTATGCCGATACCTTGACACGGACGATGCAGACCGCGACCGCCGCGCGCAGCGTGCTCGTCGTCGACGACGAGCCCCAGGTCGTCTGGATGCTCCGGTTCAGCCTGGAGGCCGAGGGCTACCAGACCTCCTCGGCGCGGGACGGGCGCGCCGCCCTCGAGGAGATGCGGCGGCACCGGCCGGACCTCGTCCTCCTCGACGTGATGATGCCGGTCATGGACGGCTGGAGCGTCCTGGAGGAGCTCCAGACCTGGCCGGAGACGGAGCGACCGCGCGTGGTCGTCGTCTCGGCCCGGGCGAGCCTGCGGGATCGGGCCAAGGCCGCGGAACTCGGCGCCGAGGCCTTCGTGGCCAAGCCCTTCAACGTCGAGGACCTCCTCGACCTCCTGCGCCGCCTCGATCCCCCGG
>ML214210.1:1521-5440 GCA_004366195.1 Actinomycetota bacterium | reverse complement strand
GGTGGTGGCGGTCAAGGGCAACTACGACGCCGTGAACCGGCTCTGCTCGGAGGTGGCCGAGGCCCTGCCCTGGGCCTTCGTGAACGTGAACATGCGGCCCTACTACGCGGAGGGCTCGAAGTCCCTCGGCTTCGAGGTCGCCGAGCAGCTCGGCTGGCGCCTGCCCGATCACGTGGTCGTGCCGGTGGCCAGCGGGGCCCTCATGACCAAGGTCCACCGGGCCTTCCGCGAGCTCACCGCGATCGGCGCGGTCGAGGAGAAGCCCTACCGGATCAGCGGCGCGCAGGCCGAGGGGTGCTCGCCGGTCGCGCAGGCCTTCGCCGCGGGGGCCACGGAGGTCCGGCCGGTCAAGCCGAGCACGATCGCGCGCTCCCTCGCCATCGGGAACCCCGCCGACGGCCCGTACGCGATCCAGACCGCTCGGACGACCGGCGGCGTCGTGGAGGCCTGCACCGAGGCCGAGGTGATCGAGGGGATCACGCTCCTCGCCGAGACCGAGGGCGTGTTCACGGAGACCGCCGGCGGCGTCACCATCGCGGTGCTGAAGCGCCTGGTGGAGCGCGGGGTGATCGGGCCCGAGGAGGAGACCGTCGCGCTCGTCACCGGCAACGGCTACAAGACGGTCGAGGCGCTCGAGGGGGCGCTCGAGCCGAGCTACCACGTCGAGCCCGACCTCGACGCGTTCCTCGCCGCCCTCGGCCGGTAGGCCTCAGCCCCCGAGCGCCTGCGCCTGGTAGGCGGCCACGATCCGGTCGAGCTCGCGTCCCACGTCCTCGGGGAGCGGCTCCGGCTCGTGCTCGGCGAGGAGGCGGCGGGCCTCGGCGGCCGCGCGGGCGGGCGCGTCGGGCTCGCCGGCGGCCTCCCACTCCTCCCAGGAGGAGGCGTCGAGGTGGCGCGGGCGCCAGAGCTCGCCCATGTGGGCGAGGGTGTGGGGCTCCGCGAGGAAGTGGCCCTCGGGGCCGACGCGCTCGATCACCTCCAGCGCGAGCTGCTCGTCGTCGAGCGGGCGGCGTTCGGTGAAGGCGATCGCGGCACCGAAGAGCTCGGCGTCGAGGAGGAGCTGGACCGGCGAGAAGACGTTCGCGCCGTACAGGCCGCCGGCGCCGTTGTAGAGGTCGGCGGGGGAGACCGCGGCCCGGGCCGCCGAGAGGCCGCTCTGGGCGCCGGCCTGCCAGTCCGGTCGCTTGGCGCCGGCGCTGAACAGACCGGTGGCGCAGGGCGGCCCGAGCGTGCGCAGGACCTGCACGCAGGCCATCTCGGCGAAGGCGTCGTCGGGCCCGGCCGCGAGGTTCAGCGCGCCCGAGCGAAGGTCCATCGTGGCCGGGTAGCCGGTCAGGATCGCCGGGGCGCCGGGGGCCATCGTCTGGAGGATCGCGAGGCCGGAGCGCGAGGCGGGAGCAGAGCTCGGCCACGGTGAGGACGAGGAGGCCGCCGATGGTGGCCGGGGCCGAGGCGCAGGCCATGGCCATGGAGACGATCGAGATCGGCACGCCCGCCTCGGCGTAGACGGCCATCGCGTCGAGCGGACCGCGGTCCCAGAACAGCGGGCTGATGGCGCACTGGATGCTCGAGAGGAGAGGGCGGGCGCGAAGCGCCTCGGCGCCGCCGGCGACGGCACGCAGGAGCTCGACCACGCCCCGGGCCGAGACGGCGTCGGTGCCGGCCCCGGTCTGCAGGTGCTTCGTCGTGCTCCGGAGCTGCACCTCGACCTCGTGGAGGGAGCGGACCTCGGCCGGCACGTCGTTCGCGGAGACCGGGCGCCAGAGGAGGCCGATCTCGGGCAGGGCGTCCGCCAGGCGCGTGAGCGCGCCGAGGTCGGCCTTGGTGGACGACCGGCGCCGTCCGGTCTCCGGGTCGAGGAGCTGCGGCGCGCACCCGTCCGGCGAGAGGTAGCCGCGGGTCCCGTCGAGGATGAGGTCGCGGTGGGGATGACGCCCGGCGAGGAGCAGGGTCCGCGGGGCGAGCGCGATGCGCTCCTCGACGAAGTCCGGGGCGAGGCGGATCCGCCGGCGGTCGCGGTCCACGCGTTGCCCGTGCTCGGCCATGAGGTCGAGGAGGCGCTCGCTGTTGGTCGCGACCCCGACCCGATCGAGGATCGCGAGGGCCGCGGCGCGGACCCGCTCGACCTCCTCCGGCGCGAGCACGTCCAGGCGTACCCGGTGCGGGAGGCAGCGGATGGCCGCGGGCTCGTCCATCGCCGCAACGATACGCGGGCCGATCATCCGACGCGACCCGCGGCATACTGGACCTGTACCGCCCCGACGAGGAGGAGGACGCCATGATGTGGGGACCCTGGGACGGCGGCTGGTGGGGGTTCGGCATGGGGCTCGGGATGCTCCTCTTCCTCGCGCTGATCGTCGTGGGCATCGTGCTGCTGCTCCGACCCGTCGTGGGGTCGTCCGAGCCGCGACGGGAGCGGAGCCGAGCCCTCGAGATCCTCGACGAGCGGTTCGCCCGGGGCGAGATCGACCGCGCCGAGTACGAGGAGCGGCGTCGGGTCCTCGAGTCCGGAGGGTCGTGAACCATGGCGCGTTCGCGCCGGCTCGGCATCGTCCTGATCGCGGTAGGGGTCATGGGGCTCCTCGCGCTCTCGCTCGTCGGATCGGCGGCGCCGTGGGCGGTGCCCCGCCGGTCCGTCGCCTACGGGCCGGGGTGGGGACCCATGCCAGGGTGGATGGGCGGGATGCACCGCTGGATGCACGGCACCGGCCGCGGCTGGGCCGGATGGTCGGCGCCGAGCCCCTCGCCGGGGGCGCGGGAGGTCCGGGTCGTGGCGGATGAGTTCTCCTTCTCGCCCGCCCGGATCGAGGTGCCCGTCGGCGAGACCGTGAACGTCGTGCTGGTGAACGAGGGCCAGCTCCCGCACGACCTCACCATCCCCTCCCTGGGGTTCTCGATCTCCGCCGCCCCCGGCGCCACGGTCTCGGGGGCCCTGACGGTGGAGCGACCGGGAACCTATCCCTTCGTCTGCACCGTCCCCGGCCACCGGGCGGCGGGCATGATCGGCACCCTCGTCGCCACCTGACGCCGGGGCCCCGACCATCCCGGGACCTTCGGCCCTGGTCCGGTCGCGGGTCGTGGGACTAGGCGTGTCCCTCGGGGTGCGCAGCCGCTCGGGGCGCCGCGGGACGACCGGAAGGGGGTGTCTCGGGATGCGACGGCGCTGGTTGGTCGCGGCGGCGGCGCTCGTGCTGCTCGCGCAGGTCCCCGGGTGGGGGCGGGCGCGAGCGCAGAGCGACCCCATCGCCTCCCTCGACGTGGGCTACGTCCGCCGCGTGATCGAGGACCTCACGGCTATCGGCTCGACCGACATGGGGTTCCGCGCGTTCGGCACGCCTCAGGACCTGGAGACCGCGACGTACATCGCGGGCGAGATGGAGGCCCTCGGCCTGCAGGACGTGGCGCTCGAACCGGTCGTCGGCGACGGGTGGCTGTTCGAGGGTGCTTCGGTGACCGTCCGGGGAGGGACCCTCGGTCGGCGGATCCTGCCCGCCGGCGCCATGGGCGGCGTCGAGGGGACCGGCCCGGAAGGGGTCGCCGGACGGCTGGCGTTCGTGGGGAACGGCTTCCGCCACGACTACCGGCGCGCCGGCGACGTAACGGGCAACATCGTGCTCGCCTGGTGGGACTCCTCGTCCAGCTGGCCGAACCACATGGCCTACAAAGCGAAGGCCCACGGGGCCGATGCGCTGATCATCGCGGCGCCGCCGGGCGGCGGCTACTACCAGGCCCCGGGTGCCCTCGGCAGCTTCGATGCCACCTGCGACCTCGAGTACTGCGCGCCCTTCGTCACGATCAGCACGCGGGCGGCGAGTCGGCTCGTGGAGCGACTGGAGGCGGGCGAGCACCTGCGGGCGCGGGTGGGCCTCAACGCCCCGGTGCGCGAGGGCGCCACCGGCTACGACACGATCGGGGCGAT
>ML214210.1:0-1511 GCA_004366195.1 Actinomycetota bacterium | reverse complement strand
CCCCGCCGGGGGGGCGGTGATCCTCGCCATCGCCAAGGCCGTGATGGAGAGCGGGTTCCAGCCCCGCTACACGTGGGTCTTCGCCACGCACACCGGCGAGGAGTACGGGATCGCCGACGCCTACTACGACTGGCTCTACGGCGCCTGGTACCGGATCACGGAGGAACACCCCGAGTGGCAGACGGACGCGGTGGCGTTCCTGAACTTCGAGGGACACGCGCCCCCGTACCGGCTCCGGGTGCACGTCACACAGGAGCTGTGGGGGTTCGTGGATCGACAGCTCCGCCGGGCCGGCGACCTCCTCGCCAACCCCTACCGCCTCGTGGACATCTACTCGTGGAACGAAGCCTGGACGTTCGGGGCGGCCGGGGTACCTTCCCTCACGTTCGGATCGTTCCCCGCGTCGTTCTCGAGGAACCGCTACCACACGCAGCTCGACACCGTGGATGAGATCGACTTCGACGGTCTCGCCCCGGTGCTCGAGGCCGAGCTCCGGCTCTTGCTGGCGCTGGACCGACGCGCGACCCTGCCGCTCTCCTTCGATCGGCGGATCCGCACGCTGGCGGCGAGCCTGAACGACGCGCTGATGGCGCGGTGGGGCTACGAGGACACGGCGCTTCGGGAGGCGCTCGACGAGCTGCGGGCGGCGTGGACGGCGGCGTCCGGTGCCCGAGGGGCCGCCGATCCGACCTGCTTCAACGACGCGCTCCGCGAGGCCGCCCGGCGTTCCCTCACGGGCTTCACGGCGCTCTCGGCCTGGGACGAGACGATCTACCCGCACGAGCAGGTCCAGAACGACGCGCTGTACCTCTCCAAGGCCATGAGCGCGCTGCGCGCCGGCGAGTGGCGCCGAGCGATCTGGCGGCTGTGGAACGTGGCTCAGGTTTGGTACGCGTCGCTCTTGTCGCGGGAGACCTTCCGGGTCGAGATGTCCCACCACGCGCTCGACTACCCCAAGCTCGCGTGGGGCGGTCAGGGCAAGCTGGCGCCGTACCTCGACCTGTGGGACGTCCACGCGGCGATCGGTCGGAAGGGTCGCGCCGGCGAGACGGACTTCTCCGCCGAGCTCGACGAGCTCCGTGCGGCGAGGCGGCTCGAGCTCGACGAGCTCGCCTCGCGGCTGGACGCGATGACCACCGCGATCGAGGGGGTGGTGGAGCGGCTGAGCGCCGCCGCGGCGTGCTGAGCTCGGGCCTCAGGGCCGGCCCCAGGTGATCCCCACGACCTCGAGGGCGGCGACGTCCTCCAGGGGGGCCGGGTTGCCGCAGGCGGGGCAGAGGACGACGTGGCCGGCCACGTCCTCGGGCGAGATCTCCCAGGTCCGTCCGCACGCGCGGCAGGTGCGCTCCTCCCGGCGCTGCTCCACGATGAGGCGCGAGCCCTCGAGGGGAGTGCCTGCTGTGAGCATCTCGTACGCCTGCCCGAGGGCCTCGGGCGAGAACACGGGGCCGGCCCGAACGCGCACCTCGGTCACGTCCTCGAGGCACGAGAGGCGTTCGATCAACTCCCGG
>ML214209.1:3469-12754 GCA_004366195.1 Actinomycetota bacterium | reverse complement strand
TCGCCAGTCCCAGGTAGTTGTTGGACGCGAGGTTGATCACCTCCCGGCCGTCGAAGCGCGCGCGGGCGCCGGTCGGCCCCTCCAGCGTGCGCGGGTGGATCGCGAGCCCCTGGGCCTCGAGCTCGGCGAGCTGATCCTTCAGGTAGTCGAGCGCTCCCATCTCCGGTCCCTCCTGGGGCCACCCTACCGCCCCCGGGCTAGGATGGCGGAGTGGAGGTCGAGGCGTTCCTCGCGGACGCGGTGCAGGCGGCGGCCGGCAAGCTCTCGGCGCTCGGCATCGGCTGGCAGGTGCTGTCGGCGCCCGGGTTCCCGGTCCGGCACGACCGGATCGGGATCGGCGTGCTGGTCCGCCTCACGGACCGGGCCGAGCAGGGCCCGCACCGCCTCGCGGTCCGCCTCCTCGGCCCCGACGGGGAGCCCCGTCCGCTCGGCCGAGCCCCCGACGGGAGCGAGGTCCGGGAGCTCACCGCGCCCTTCGAGGTGCGGGGCTCCCCCGGCTCGGCGACCTTCGCGCTGAACTTCGACGGCCTCGTCTTCGAGGCCCCCGGCACGTACGCGTTCGCCATCGAGGTCGACGGCGCGGAGCGCAAGCGCCTCGCGTTCCGGGTCCAGCGCCAGCCGGCGCCGGCGCCCGCCGAGGTGAGCACGGGCGGCTACCTCTGAGGGACGCCGCCGGGGAACATGATGACCTTCGCCGCTCTGCCGGAGCCCGCCGTGGCGAAGGCCTCCTCGAAGTCGGCGAGGGCGAACCGGTGGGTGATGACCGGGGACACGTCGACCCGCCCGGTGGAGAGGAGCGTGGTCGTCTGCTGCCAGGTGCGGAACATCTCGCGCCCGGTGATGCCGAGGATCCGGGCCTCCTTGAAGATGACCTGGTCGGCGAGGTCGAGCGTGACCGGCCCGTCGGGGAGCCCGAGGAGCGACATCCTCCCGCCGCGGGCGAGCATGCGGGTCCCCTGGTCGATGGCGCGAGGGTTGCCGGACATCTCGAGGACCACCTCCGCCCCGACCCCGCCGGTCTCGCGGAGCACGACCTCCACCGGATCCTCGACCTTCGGGTCGACGAGCAGATCGGCGCCCATGGCGGCCGCGAGCGCGCGCCGCTCGTCCACCGGCTCGATGGCGAAGACCTTCCACGCGCCGAGCGCGCGGGCCACGCCCACGGCGAACAGTCCGATGGGACCGCAGCCGATGACCGCCACCGGGTTCGTGAGGAGGTCCTCCCCGCCCTCCGTCCCGAACGCGGCGTGCACGGCGTTGCCGAAGGGCTCCATGACGGAGGCGACGTCGGGGTCGATCCCCTCGCCCACGATCCAGGCGTTCTCGGCGGGGATGACGACGTGCTCGGCGAAGGCGCCCTCCGTGTCCACGCCGAGGATCCGGAGGTTGCGGCAGATGTGAGCGCGCCCGGTGCGGCAGGTGGCGCAGTGCCCGCAGGCGATGTGGGTCTCGGCCGCCACGAACGCCCCCGGGCGGATGTGGTGGACCTCCGGCCCCACCGCCTCGACGGTCCCCGCCACCTCGTGCCCGAACGTCATGGGGAGCCTCGAGATGCGGTGCTCGGCCCACTCGTTCCAGGCGTAGATGTGCAGGTCGGTCCCGCAGATCGAGGCCGCGTGCACCCGCACGAGCACCTCGCCCTCGCCGGGGGTGGGGACGGGCACCTCCACCAGCTCGGCGCCGGGGCCGGGTCGCGTCTTACGGAGCGCCCGCATCGTGGGGGGCATCGCACGCCAGCGTACCGCCTGCGGAACCGTCGGGGCGTTCCCGCCCGTCGAAGCGACGATCGGAACCGAGGGAGGCATGCGATGCGCACGATCCGGCTGACGGCGATCCTGGGGGCGTTCCTGCTCGCCGCGTGCGGCGGGCTCACCGGCGGCGGCGCGGGCGGCACCGGCCCGACCGGCCCCGCCGGCGCCATCGAGCACCCCACCGGGAGCGACGAGCTCGTCGTGCGATGGGAGTACGCGGGGGGGTTCGTCCCGATCCAGTACGAGCTCTCGCGGATCCCGAGCTGGTCCCTCTACGGTGACGGCCGGGTGATCGTGGAGGGACCGCAGATCGAGATCTACCCGGGGCCCGCCCTGCCGAACCTCCTCGTCTTCCGCCTCTCGGAGGACGGCGTGCAGGCGATCCTCCGGGCGGCGCGCGAGGCCGGCCTGATGGAGGGCGACGCTCACTACCCGATGCCCTGCGTGGCGGACGCCCCGACGACCGTGTTCACGGTGACGGCCGAGGGGCGCACGAGCGTCGTGCGGGCCGACGCCCTCGACCTCGGCCCCACCTCCTGCCCCGGGGTGGACGAGGAGGCCCGGGCGAAGCTCGCCGCGTTCCAGCGCAAGCTCGGAGACCTCGCGAGCTGGCTGCCCGAGGGGTCCATCGGGACCGAGGAGCCCTACCAGCCGACCGAGGTGCGGGTCTACGTCCTCCCCTACCAGAGGCAACCCGACGCGCCCCAGGAGCCCGTCATCTGGCCGCTTCCGACGCCGCTCTCCCGGTTCGGCGAGCCGTTCACCGGGCTCGAGGACGCGCGGTGCGGCGTGGTGACCGGCGCCGAGCTCGAGGCGCTGCGGCCGCTCTTCGAGCGCGCCAACCAGCTCACCCCTTGGGAGAGCGACGGGGAGCGGTTCGGGCTCATCCTCCGACCCCTCCTGCCGGACGAGCACGGCTGCTGACGACGCGGGCACGTCACCCCCGCTTCCCTCCGTGGGCCGTTCGTCCTACACTCTCGCGCATCCGTCACGTGGGAGAGAGGAGAGACGATGACGGAACGCGCGGTACGCAGGTGGCTGCCGGCATCCGCCGCGCTCGCGCTCGCGCTGGTCGCGACCGCGTGCGGGGGCGGCGGCGGAGGCGGTACCGTCGAGGTGACGCTCCAGGAGTTCGCGATCGCCGCGAACCCCAGCTCGATCTCGGCGGGCGAGGTGACGTTCGAGACGACGAACGAGGGACCGAACGATCCCCATGAGCTCGTCGTGATCCGGACCGACCTCGCGCCGGACCAGCTGCCTACCAACCCCGATGGGACGGTGAACGAGGACGGCGAGGGGATCGAGGTCCTCGACGAGATCGAGGAGTTCCCGGTCGGCGAGACCCGCAGCCTCACGCTCGACCTCGAGGCCGGCAGCTACGTCCTCATCTGCAACATCTACGACGAGGACGAGCCGGAGGCGCACTACCAGGAAGGTATGCGCACCGCCTTCACCGTCGAGTGAGGGGGACGGGCCGGGACCGCCCGCATCCCGGCCCGCTCCGGCCGGACCACCGTCGCGACCCCGACCGAGCGGCTCAGCGGGGTCGGCGCGCCCGGAGCCCCGAGCGGCGACCGCCCCGGGAGCCCGAGAACACCACGCGCGGGGGCGCGATCTCCATCCCCTCGCGGCGGAACGCGTCCTGCAGCTCGAGCCGGGCCGCCATGCGGCTCACGTCGCCCCGCTGCTCCGCGGTGACCAGCGTGATCCCGGTGCCGCTCCGCCCGGCCCGGGCGGTCCGGCCGATGCGGTGCACGTACCCCTTGTCGTCCTCGGGCGGGTCGTAGTTCACGACGTGGCTGATGCGCTCGAGATCGAGCCCCCGGGCAGCGACGTCGGTCGCCACCAGCACGTCGGCCCCGCCCCGCTCGAACCGCCGGAGCGCACGCTCCCGCGCGGCCTGGGCCATGTCGCCGTGGAGCGCCTCGGCGCGGATGCCCCGGGCCCGGAGCTTCGTCGCGAGGCGGTCCACCCCCCGCTTGGTCCGCACGAACACCAGGGTGAGCTCGCGGTCCCGCTCGAGGAGCTCCACGAGGGCGTCGAGCTTGCCGGCCGCCGACACCGCCACGAACCGGTGCTCGACCGTGCCGAGGCCCTCGTCCTCGACCTCGTGGACCACGGGCTCCCGCGTGTACGCGCGAGCCAGGCGCCCCACCACCCCGTCGAGCGTGGCCGAGAGGAACATCGTCTGCCGGTCCTCGCGCAGGCGCCGCACGATCCGGTCCACCTGCGGCTGGAAGCCCATGTCGAGCATGCGGTCGGCCTCGTCGAGGACGAGGATCCGAACGCCCTCGAGGCGCACGAGCCCCCGCGACCCGACGTCCTCGAGCCGGCCCGGCGTCGCGACGAGCACGTCGGCTCTGGCCGCGGTGCGCGCCTGGTCGCGCACGCCGGTCCCGCCGTAGGCGAGACCGACGGCGAGGCCGCGCGCGCCCGCGACGACGCCGAGCTCCTCGGCCACCTGTCGGGCGAGCTCGCGCGTCGGCACGAGCACGAGGGCCGAGGGCCGGGCTCCGCCGGGGCGCAGCCGCTCGACGACGGGGAGGGCGAACGCCAGGGTCTTGCCCGAGCCGGTCCGGGAGCGGGCGAGCACGTCGCGCCCGGCCATGGCGTCGGGCAGCACGCGGCGCTGGATCTCGAAGGGCGCGGCGATGCCGCGCCGCGCGAGGGCCTCGACCACCGGGCGCGAGACGCCGAGGTCGAGGAAGGTGGGGTGGTCCATGGTTCCTCCTTGCTGCGGGTCGCCCCGCGATCCGGGGAGGTTCTCCTTGCCCCGGAACCACCGCACGGAGGAACTGAGGGGGACGGAACCTCACGGGACGGCCTCGCCGTCCGTGCCCCAACCCTACCAGGTGGGGGTGCGGACGACCCGACGCTCAGCCCCGCTCCGCCCGGAGCCGGAGCTCGCCCCGCACGCGCTCGGCGATCGCCCGGGCCGAGATCCCCGCCCACTCGCGGAGCTCCTCGGGGGTCCCCGAGCCCGGCATGGCACCCACCCCGAGGCGGACGACCCGGCCTCGGACCTCCGGCGCTCGGGCGAGGGCCGCGAGCACCGCCTCACCGAGCCCGCCCTCCATCCAGTGGTCCTCGACCACCACCAGCAGACCGGTCTCGGCCATCGCTCGGACCAGGGTCTCCGTGTCGATCGGCTTCACCGAGTACGCGTCGATGACGCGCACCCGTCGTCCCTCCGCGGCGAGCTCGTCCGCCGCGCGCAGGGCCTCGAACACGGTGATCCCGGCTCCGACGATCGTCGCCTCGTCGCCCTCGCTCGAGCGCAGCACCTTGCTGCCGCCGACCTCGAAGCGCTCGCCGGCCGGGTACAGGACGGGCGTCTTCTCCCGCGTCGTGCGCAGGTACGAGATGCCCGGCACCTCGGCCATGGCGACCGTGAGGGCCGCCGCCGCGTTCCCGTCGGCGGGGTAGAGGACGGTGGAGCCGTGCACCGCCCGCATCATCGCCAGGTCCTCCAGCCCCATCTGGGACGGGCCGTCCTCCCCGATCGACACCCCGGCGTGCGAGCCGCACAGCCGCAGGTTCGCTCGCGACACGGCCGCCATCCGGATGAAGTCGTAGGCGCGGGTCAGGAACGCGCCGAAGGTCGCCGCGTACACGGTCTTGCCGAGCGCCTGGAGGCCGACGGCCACGCCGACCATGCACTGCTCCGCGATGTAGAGCTCGACGAAGCGCTCCGGGGCCGCGGCCTGGAAGTCCTCGGTGTAGGTGGAGTTGGAGACCTCGCCGTCGAGGACGACGACGTCCCGGCGGGCCGCCATCGCCGCCAGGGCCTCGCCGAAGGCCTTGCGCGTGGCGATCGGTTCCGTGTAGGTGGGCGGATCCACCCGCGATGGCGTGACCGCCGGCGGCGACCACGGCTCGGGCTTGGGCGGGACCATGCGGACGTCGCGCGGCCCGCCGAGCTCCGCGATGGCCGCCTCGGCCTGCTCCGGGGAGAGCGCCTTGCCGTGCCAGCCCTCCGCGTCCTCGAGGAACGAGACCCCGTACCCCTTGCGGGTCCGGGCCACGATGAGCGCGGGGCGCTCGACGTTCGTCGCCCACCGGTACGCCTGGTCGACCGCGGCGGGGTCGTGCCCGTCCACCTCGACCGCCTCCCAGCCGAAGGCCCGGGCGCGCTCGACGTACGCTGCGCCGTTCCAGCCGAGCATCGTGGGCCCGCGCTGCCCCAGCCGGTTCATGTCGCAGATCGCGACCAGGTTGCCCACACCGTGGTGCGAGGCGTTCGCCATCGCCTCCCACACCGAGCCCTCGGCCATCTCCGAGTCACCCATCAGCACCCACACCCGCGCCGGGATCCCGTCCAGACGCATGGCGAGGGCCATCCCGAGCCCGATGGCGAGCCCCTGTCCGAGGGAGCCCGTGGCCACGTCGATCCAGGGCAGGTCCGGCAGGGGCACCGGGTGGCCCTGGAGCGGGCTGCCGAGCTTGCGGAAGGAGAGGAGCGTGGCGTCGTCGATCGCACCGATGGCCTTCAGCACCGCGTACATGCCCGGCGAGGCGTGTCCCTTGGAGAGGATGAACCGATCGTTGTTCGGCGCCTTCGGGTCGGCGACGTCCATCCGCAGGTGGTCGGAGAACAGGACCGCGAGGAGGTGGGCGCAGGACAGGGAGGAGGTGGGGTGGCCGGATCCGGCCGTCGTCGAGGCTCGGATCGCGTCCACCGAGAGCTGCGCCGCGAGCTCGTTCCACCGTTCGACGTCGTCCATCGACCACCCTCCCGTGCCGGGCCGCGGGAAGCTTACGGGAACGGGGCGCCGGTGGGCGAGACGTGGCCTGGTACGCTGGGGTCGATGGCTGAACACCGAGAGACCCGCGTCGAGCGCCTCTACCTGAAGGTCCCGAACACCGACCGCCTGCGCAAGGGCGCCGCCGGCCGACACCGCCACCTCCTCGCCGCCGGATGGCGCGAGATGGAGCGCTCGAACGAGGTGGACCACATCCGCGTGCGCTACGAGCGCACGGGCGTGCCGTCGCTGAAGTCGCGCCTGCCCCGTCCCGAGAAGGACACCTTCCGGTTCGACCGTCGCCCGCGCGGGGGCGGCCTCCGGAGCGGCGGTCGCGGCGGCCGCGGCGGTCCCCGCCGCTAGCCGGTCGTCCGGATCCGCCCCCACGCCGACCCCCGTAGGGGCCGACCTCCGTCGGGGCCACCGGCGCCCGCGCGGGGCGCGGCGCGGGGCGCAGCGACCCTCCCCGACGACCCTCCCCGACGAGGGGGCCTACCCGATGACTCGGACGTTCGCCGCCTGCGGGCCCTTCTGGCCCTGGGTCACCTCGAACTCGACCCGCTGGCCCTCCTCCAGGTTGCGGTACCCCTCGCCCTCGATCGCGCTGAAATGCACGAACACGTCGGGGCCGCCCTCCTGGGAGATGAAGCCGTAGCCCTTCTCCGGGCTGAACCACTTCACGGTTCCGATCGCCACCGCGACTCCCTCCTTCCTCGGCCGTCCGGGCCTGTGCCGCCGCCCTTCGGGCCACCGGCCATCCGGCCGGGAGGGAACCGCTGGTGTTGCCGCAACGCCATGCCGTACCCCTCGACGGCAGCGTACCACCCGGCCGACGCGAGCCGGGAGCCGCAACGAAGATCGTTCGGCGGACGGTTCGACGGTCCGGATGGCTACCGGGCGTATCATGGAGTTCTGGTGAAAGACGTTCGCATCACCGGCGGCGAGCGTCGGGCGACGCCGGGCTCGGCCAGGAGGAAGCCACCATGAGCGAGGAGATGGTCCAGTCGACACCGACGAAGGTCCGGCCGAAGCGTGAGGTCGGGAAGGCGCGGCCAGCGGAGCAGCCCTTCGAGTACCCGCTGAAGCGCGAGTACGTGGAGCCCGACTGGCGCCGCATCCCCGGCTACCGGGACGTGACCAAGGAGCAGTGGGAGTCGGCGCAGTGGCAGCGGGCGCACACGGTGAAGAACCTCGTGGAGTTCAAGCGCGCCCTCGGCGACCTCCTCCCCGACGACCTGTACGCGGACATCGAGCGCGACCAGCGGGAGCGGGCCACGATGCCGATGCTGATCCCGCCCCACATGATCAACCTCATGAACACCGACGATCTCCGGAACGACCCGGTGCGTCGGTACATGGCACCGGCCTTCAGCGAGCGCGACCCCGAGTTCCCGAGCCACCCCATGGCCTCCCGCGACTCCCTCCACGAGGCCGACATGTGGCCGGTCGAGGGGCTCACGCACCGGTACCCGACGAAGGTCCTGGCCGAGATGATCCCCACCTGCCCGCAGTACTGCGGCCACTGCACGCGGATGGACCTCGTCGGCACCGACACCGCCCAGGTCCTGAAGTACAAGTTCGAGCTGAAGCAGCAGGACCGCTGGCGGGCGATGCTCGACTACCTGCGCAAGACGCCCATGGTGCGGGACGTCGTGGTCTCCGGCGGGGACGTCGCGAACATCCCGATCGAGCGCCTGAAGGCCTGGCTGTTCGAGCTGTTCGAGATCCCCAACATCCGGGACGTGCGGCTCGCGACGAAGGCCCTCATGGGGCTGCCGCAGCACTTCCTGCAGGACGAGGTGCTCCGCGGGTACGAGGAGATCGTGAAGCGAGCCCACGAGCGCGGCATCGAGATCGCCGTGCACACCCACGTGAACGCGGCGCAGCAGGTGACCCCGTTGTTCGGCAAGGCGGTCGGGAAGCTCCTCGACATGGGCTACCGCGACGTCCGCAACCAGGGCGTGCTGCTCCGCGGCGTGAACACCACCCCGCAGGCCCTGCTCGAGCTGTGCTTCATGCTCCTCGACCACGCGAAGGTCATGCCCTACTACTTCTACGTGTGCGACATGATCCCCAACGCGGAGCACTGGCGCACGGCGATCTGGGAGGCGCAGGACCTGCAGTTCGCGATCATGGGGTACCTGCCGGGGTTCGCGACGCCGCGGATCGTCGTGGACGTCCCGTTCGTCGGGAAGCGCTGGGTCCACATGGTCCACCGGTACGACCGCGTGAAGGGCATCAGCTACTGGCGCAAGAACTACCGGACGAGCATCGAGTACGACGACCCCGAGGCGCTCACGCGCGAGTACCCGTACTACGACCCGATCTCCACGCTCCCCGAGGAGGGGCGGGCGTACTGGCGCGAGTACCTCGCGAAGCAGGCGAGCCGGGAGCTCCAGCCGGTCTGATCCTCCGGCAGGTGACGGCCTGCTAGGCTCCGGGCTCGTGACGGGCTCGACGCTCACGGTCCTCGCCGCGCAGGCGCGCCCCGTGCCCTGGGACGCTCCGGCGACCCTCGAGGAGCTCGAGCGGTCCGTGCGGATGTGGCGCCGCACGCTCCCCCACGTCGACCTGTACCTGTTCCCCGAGCTCTTCCTCACCGGCGAGGACCCGTGGACGCCGGGGCCGCCGGACCACGCCCGTCGGGTGGCGGAGTCGGTCCCCGGCCCCCTCACCGAGCGGCTGTCGCGCCTCGCGCGCTCGGTCGGCCGGTGGCTGGCCCCGGGCTCCATCGTGGAGCGGGCGGGGCGACGGCTCCACAACACCGCCCTGGTGTTCGACCCGGCCGGTCG
>ML214209.1:0-3459 GCA_004366195.1 Actinomycetota bacterium | reverse complement strand
GTCGCCTGGTGGCCCGGTACCGGAAGGTGTTCCCATGGAAGCCCTACGAGGAGCTCGACCGGGGGACCGAGCCACCCCCCGTGTTCGAGATCCCCGGGGTGGGGCGCGCCGGCGTCATGATCTGCTACGACGGCTGGTTCCCGGAGATGGCCCGAGGGCTCGCCTTCCGGGGCGCGGAGGTGATCCTCCACCCCACCCTCACGACCACGGCCGACCGGGAGCAGGAGCTCGTCCTGGCCCGGGCGAACGCCATCGCGAACCAGTGCTACGTGGTGAACGTGAACGCGGTCCCGAGCATCGGCGGCGGGCGGTCGATCGCGGTGGACCCCCACGGGCGGGTGCTCTTCGAGCTCGGCTACGAGGAGGGGTTCGCCGTCGAGACCCTCGACCTCGCGCTGGTGCGGGACGCCCGCGAGCGCGGCTCGCGGGGCCTCTCCCGCGTCCTCGCGCACGCGCGGGAGGCGCCGCCGGCGATCTTCCGCGCGGCCCGGCCGCCGCGCGCCGGCGGGCGATGAGGGGACCCCGGGTCCTCCGCGGCGTGGCGGTCGTGTGCCTCCTCGCCGCGGTCGGTGCGGCCTGCGACGAGGACCCCTTCCGGTGGGACCCGTTGCCGCCCGCCGAGTACGGCACCGCGCCCGAGCCCTTCGACGCGAGCCGGCTCGAGACCCTGACCCCCATCAAGCACGTCGTCTTCGTGATCAAGGAGAACCGCACCTTCGACCACATGTTCGGCCTGTTCCCCGGCGCCGACGGCGTGCGGATCGGCATGGACCGCGGCGAGCCGCGACCCCTCACGCGCGCGCTCGAGACCCTCCCGACCGACATCAAGCACTGCTACACGTGCGCCCTCCAGGCGTGGAACGAGGGGAGGATGGACGGCTTCGCGACGATCAGCGAGGCCGCCGACCGCTACGCGTACACCCAGTACCTGCCGGAGGACATCCCGAACTACTGGCGCTGGGCGTCCGAGTATGTGCTGTTCGACAACTTCTTCGCCAGCGCCCACGGCCCGTCGTTCCCGAACCACCTGTACACGATCGCCGCGCAGTCGGGCGGCACGCACGAGAACCCGGCCCAGGACCCCGAGCTCCTCCGCGAGCGCCACGAGCGCACGGGGCTGTTCAAGTCGTGGGGGTGCGACGCCCTCGACACCGCGTGGGTGAACGTCTACGACAGCGAGGGGGTGGCCAAGCGCGTCGCGCCCTGCTTCGACTTCCTCACCGAGGGCGACCTCCTCACCCGGGCCGGGATCCCGTGGGCCTACTACGCCGCCACGCAATGGCAGAACGGCTACATCTGGTCGGCCTACTCGGCCGTCCGCCACATCCGGGAGGACCCCGAGGTCTGGCAGGCGCACATGTTCCCCGTGGACGACTTCGTCGAGCACGCGAGGGCGGGGCTCCTCCCGCCCGTCACGTGGGTCACCCCGCGGTTCGAGGTGTCCGACCACCCGGAGTACAGCATGTGCCACGGGGAGAACTGGACGACCCGGATCGTGAACGCGGTGATGGAGAGCCCGCACTGGGAGGACACGGCGATCTTCATCACCTGGGACGACTGGGGCGGGTTCTACGACCACGTCCCGCCGCCCCAGGTGGACGACTTCGGCTTCGGGATCCGCGTGCCGCTCATCGTGATCTCGCCCTACGCGAAGGAGGGCTACGTCTCGAGCGAGCTCGGCGAGTTCTCGAGCGTGCTGCGGTTCATCGAGGACAACTTCGGGCTCACCCAGCTCACCCACCGGGACCGCGAGGCCACGCCGCTCCTCTCGGCCTTCGACTTCTCCCAGGAGCCCCGAGCCCCCGAGCTCCTGCCGCTCCGCACCGACTGCACCGGCCCGAAGTTCCCAACGGCCCGCCGCTACCAGGACGGCTGAGCGGACTCAGCCCCGCATCGGGCCGATCGTCCGGAGCAAGGGCCAGCTCGCGCGGAAGTGGGCGAGGCTGGTGCCGTAGGGGCAGTCGTCCCGCAGGGGGAGGATCAGCTTCTCGAACCGAGGGTGCTCGAAGTCGAACGCGCCGAGGAGCGGGTTCGCGTTCGCGTCGCGCTCGGTCATCGGCTCCAGCCCGAAGAGCCCCTCGATGAAGGCGAGCACGCTCGAGAACTCGTAGACGGTCTTGTCCACGGAGCCGCCGTCGGGGTTGTCGCCGGCCCGCGTGTATGGGCTGATGATGAGGGCCGGCGTGCGGGGGCCGAGCCCCATGATGTCGTACTGGGGCGGGGGCACCGGATCGTAGAAGCCCCCGAAGTCGTCCCAGACCACGATGATGGCGGTCGACCGCCAGTACGGCGACCGCATGATGGTGTTGATCTGGTGCACGGTCCAGTTCTCCCCGGCGCACGTGCTCTTGCCTCCGCCGGGGTGCTCGTTGTACGACTCCGGCGGGATCAGCCAGGACACCTGCGGCATCTCCCCCCGGCGCACGTCCTTCACGAAGGTCTCCGGCGGCTGAACCTTGTCCCACATGTCGCCGTAGCGGACGTGCCGGATCATCTGGAGGGCGTTCATCCACGCGTTCTCCATCGCGTAGTACTTCCACGAGATGCCGGCCTCCTCGAGCTGGTCCGGCAGGACCTCGATGTCGAAGCAGAGCCGGATCTTGCCCCAGTACGAGCCGAGCTGGTACGTGCTCTCGCCGTCGCGGGCGATCCGGCGCTCGAGCTCCATGATGCGCTCGGCGTTCTCCCGGGCCTCCCTCGGCTCGAAGCGGGTCGCGTACTCGGTCGGGTCGTCGCAGTAGTTGCCCTCGTGGTCGGTGGTCGACTTGTTGTCCACGATGAGGTTGGACTGCGCCGCCACCGCGTACAGGTGCTCGGGCAGCGTGGGGCCGTACATCGAGGTGAAGAAGTGGTCGGCGAGGACGAACCGGTCGGCGTAGGCCCAGTAGTTGGGGATGTCCTCCCGCTCGAGGTAGGAGTAGCCGGTCATGTCGTGGCCGTAGAGGGGCGCCTTCTCGGCGTCGGTCGGGATCACGCCGTTCATGTGGTTGAAGCCGTTCATCTTCCCGCCGTTGATCGCGACGAGCCCGCACCGGAAGCAGTGCGTGAGGTCGTGCTCGTACACGTCGGGCCCGCGGGTGAGCTCGACGACCGGGCCGTCCTCGCACCCGTCCTCGGTGCAGCGGATCGTCCCGCCCCGGGTCGCGCCCTCCGCCCCGGGGTAGGTGGCGAAGTAGTTGTTGAAGGTGCGGTTCTCCTTGACGATGAACACGACGTGCTCGATCGGCGCGTCGGCGAGGGAGGCGCCGGGGCTCGGCGAGGGCGAGCCGGACCCGTCGTTCCCTCCGGTCGCGTCGGTCGGGCGTCCCGGGCCGGCGGCGGGCCCGCCGTCGCCGCCGCCGCCCCCCACCGCCCAGGCGGCGACGACGATCAGCAGGGAGAGCATGGCGACGAAGACGAGGAACCCGCGGCGACGGGCGGCGCGCCGGCGCGCCATGCGGCTCCGCCCGCGTGGCACGG
>SIRV01000277.1 GCA_004366195.1 Actinomycetota bacterium | reverse complement strand
CTCGGTCTGCGTCGCCCTCGCGCTCCTCGCGGCGATGGCGGGGACGGCCGGGGGCTCCCCGGTGCTCGCGGCCTTCCAGCTCCTCGCGGGGGCCGCGTTCCTCGGGGCGGTCATGGCCGGTCTCCTGCTCGGACACTGGTACCTGACCGATCGGAAGCTGCCGCGGACGCCGATCCGTCGGTACGCCCTCGCGCTCCTCGTCGCCGTAGCGCTCGAGGCCGCCGCCGTGATCTCAGCAGGGTTCGGGCCGAGCGGGGACGTGGCGAGCGTGAACCCGCTGCTCACCTCGATCGGGCTGGCCTCGTGGATCGCGCTCGGGATGGTCGTGACGACGGCCCTCATCGCGGTGCTGATCCACCTGGCGCTGCGGGGGGCGCGCTCCTCGGCCGTCCAGGCGGCGACCGGCTTCTTCTACCTCGCGGTCATCACGGGGATGACCGCCGAGCTCGCCGCCAAGGTCCGCTTCCTTCCCTGAGCCCATGGTCGCCGCGCTCCTCGTGCTCGGGACGGTGGCGGAGGGGGTGGCCTGGTGGGCGGTGGCGCGACGGCGGGTGAGCGTGTGGGCGACCCTCGCGCCTCTGCTCGTCGCCCTCGGGGCGCTCGCGGTCGCGACCGGGCGGGTCCGCGCGGCGGGCGGCGTCGGCGCGGCGACGGCGGTGGGCGTGGGGATGGGCGGCGGGCTCGCGCTCTACGCGGCAACGCGAGCCTTCCTCGGGCTCGTCGGGCCGCGGTGGGGCGCGCTCGCGGCCGACGCGCGCGAGGCCTACCGACGGGGGGCGATGCTTCCCCGCTGGGCCACGGTCGCCGTCTCAGCGATCCTCGTCGCCCCGGGGGAGGAGCTGTTCTTCCGCGGCCTGCTCGTCCCGGAGCTGGAGCGGGCCCTCGGTCGGGGCGTAAGCTCGGCGGCGCTCGCCTGGGGCGTCTCGGTGCTCGCCAACCTCCCGAGCGGCAACCTGGCGATCGCCGCGGGCGCCGCGGTGGGCGGGGCGCTCTGGGTGGGGCTCGCCGTCTGGTCGGGAGGCGTCGTGGCCCCCGTCGCGTGCCACGCGCTCTGGACGGGGCTCATGCTTGCCCTGCCGCCGCCCGAGGCGGGGTCGGGGGGTGCGCCGTGACCGCGCCGCTGCCGGCCGATGTCGCGGCCATCCTGGAGCGCGGCGAGCTCTGCTACGTGGCGGCGAGGGCGCGCCGCGGCCCGCACGTCACGCCGACGGTGTTCGCGCTCGCGGCGGACCGCGTGTGGGTGACCACCTCGCGGACCTCGGTGAAGGCCCGGACCTGGCGGACCGACCCCCGCGCTGCCGGGCTCGTGCGCGTCGGCGAGGTGGCCCTCTCCTTCGCGGGGTCCGTCCGCACCTACGACGCGCTCGAGGTCGGGGCGCTCGTGCCGAACCTCCTCGACGCCCCCGTCCTGGCCCTCGCCTGGGTGCGGTTCACGCGCAAGAACGCGCGGTTCTTCGCGGGCTACGCGCTCGACGCGCACCACGTGCCCTTGGCCTGGACGCCGCCGGCCCGCGTGTTCACGGCCATCGAGATCGAGCGGGCCGCGATCGTGGGGCCCGAGGGGGTTGCGGAGACCTTCGGGGCGTGGCCCCGACGCCAGGCGTCGGCGCGTCGGTTCCGCGCGGTGGGAGCGCGGGTGCCGATCCTCGAGGCCCTCCCGGAGGACGTCAGCGGGCCCCTGGGCCTGGTCGGGCACGGCGCGCTCGCGCTGGAGGGCCCCGACGGGCTGTCCGTGCTCCCCGTCGGGTGGGTCGTGGAGCGGGGGGCCCTCTACGCCGCGGCGGCGCGCGAGACCTTCGCCCTCGCCGGGGCGGAGCGCCCTCGGCTCCCCGCGGCCCTCGCGATGGACCGGGCGTCCTGGTGGCGCGCGCGGCACATGGTCGGGGCCATGGTGCGCGGCGAGGCGGAACTCGCCGTCGTCGCGGAGCTCGCGTCGGGCGCGCGGTCGGCCGCGGCGATCGCCCGCGCGGTGGGGGCGGCCGAGGATGCGGTCGTGGCCCGGATGCGGCCCGAGCGGCTCGTGTGGTGGCGGGGCTGGACGAGCGGGACGGTGGCCGTTCCGTGACCGTCGTCGACGTCCTCGTCGAGGTGGACGCGCCGCCCGAGCGGGTGTGGGCGGTCGTCTCCGACCCTCGGCGCCTCTCGCACTGGGACCGGCACGTCGAGTCCGTGGACGGCGTGCCGGCCACCGGCCTCGCCGAGGGCGTCCGCTACACGACGATCATGCGGTTCCTCGCCGTGCGCGGCCGGGTGGACGCCGAGGTGTTGGAGCTCGACCCGCCCCACCGGGCCGTGGTCGCCATCCGGGGCTTGATCGACGGGGTCGTGACGACCACGGTGGAGCCCCTGCCCGGTGGCCGGAGCCTCCTGAAGCACGTGGTGGACTACCACTTCCGGGGCGGCGCCGTCGGTGAGCTCGTGGCCCGGAGCCTCGCGCTCCTCGGAGGGCCGCAGCACGTGCTCCGTCGCGGCACGCTCGCCCAGAAGCGGGAGATCGAGCGGAGAGGCTAGTCGCCCTCCCCGAGGGCCCGCCGCAGGGCCTTCCGCTCGGCCCGGCTGGGGCGGCCGACGAGCCATCCGACGATGAAACCGAGGAGGGCCGCCAGGGCGATCACCGTGACGACCCGCGCCCGGCTGGTGAACAGCAGGAAGTTCACCTCTACCGACCGGAAGTTGGCGGCGGCGAAGGCCACGAGGAGCCCCGCGGCGAGCGTCGCCGCGACGAGCTTGACGCCTCGCGCCGCGGAGCCCGGCTCGCGCCCCGTCCCCCGCCTCCGCTCCCGCGCCTCCGGCTCCGCGCCCGGGTCGAACCCGCTTGCCATCCTTCCCCTCCCGTGGGTCCTCCGCGCCATCCTCGCACACGTCGCCTACGATGGGCGACCGTGGAGCTTCGACGGGTGGCCCGTGCGATCGGCCTCGGCGCCTCGGCGCTCGCCGTCGGCATCGCGGTCTCCGGCGGTCGTGCCCGGGAGCTCGACGAGCGAGCCTTCCGCATGGTCAACGGGGTGGGGGACGCGCGAGCGGACCTCGCGTTCCGGGCCGTCACCGAGCTCGGCTCGATCTGGGCGTCGGTGGGCGCGGCGGCCACCCTCTCGGCCCTGGGGCGCCGGCCCGCCGCCCGGCGGGGCCTCGCCGCGGCGGGCGCGGCATGGCTCGCCGGCCAGGGGATGAAGCGGCTGTTCGAGCGTCCCCGGCCGTACGAGGCCGATGGGGAGAGGACGCGGCTGCTCATCGGCCCGCCTCGCGCCTCGGCGTTCCCGAGCAGCCACCCGGCTGTGCTCCTGGCCTTCGTGCACGTCGCGGGACGGGAGCTCGGGCTCGGTCGGGGCTCACGCGTGGCGCTCCTCGGCCTCGCCGGACTGGTCGGGCTCTCGCGCATCGCCGTGGGCGTCCACTATCCGGCGGACGTCGTCGGCGGGCTGCTGCTCGGCCGGGCGGTGGCCGAGGTGTTCCCGTCGCCGAGGTGATCGGTCCCCCACGCCAGACGCCCGAGGCCGTACACTCGCGCCGTCGTGAGCTTCCTCGCCGCGATCGGCTGGCCGATCCTCGAGCGGATCCACCTCGTCGGTGACCTCGCCGTCTCGCCTCACGGCCTCGGCATCGCGATCGGGCTGCTCCTCGGCGCGTGGATCTGGAGCGTGGAGGGGCCGAAGCGGGGCGTCGCCCTCGAGCACATCAACACCATGCTCTTCTGGGTCATCGTCGGCGCGATCGTCGGCGCTCGGCTGTTCTGGGTCCTCGCCCACTGGTCCGAGCTGGAGAGCCCCCTCGAGGCGTTCGCGGTGTGGCGCGGGGGCATCAGCCTGCTCGGCGGCATCGCCGGCGCCGTGCTCGTCAACCTGCCGAACATCCGCCGCTTCGGCTACTCCTTCTTCCAGGTCGTGGACGGCGCCGTGATGGGGCTCGCCTACGGCATCTCCTTCGGGCGGATCGGCGACCTCATCATCGGCGACCATCTCGGGAAGCCGACCGACTGGGCGCTCGCGTTCCGGTACGAGGGGGGCGTTCCGGCCGGGTTCCGCTGCGTCGGTCGGGTGTGCAGCGCCGGGCTGCAAGGCGGCCGAACGCTCGCGATCTCCCCGCGGGGGGCGAGCCTGTTCGGTCCCGACGGCGCGCTCCTGGCGAGCGGTGCCGGGGTCCACCAGACGGCCCTGTACGACATGGCGCTCGCGACGGTGCTGTTCCTGTTCCTCTACGCGCTCTCGCGCCGACCGCGTCGGACGGGGGTCCTGACGCTCACCTTCGGCGCGTGGTACGGGGCCGCTCGGGTCCTCGAGGACTTCCTGCGCGTGGACAAGCGGTTCCTCGGCCTCACCGGGAGCCAGTGGACGGGGCTCACGGTCTCGATCGCGTCGCTGCTCACGCTGGCGACCTGGGCGCTCGCCTCCCGGCGCCCGACGCCGTCCGTCGCGGAGGGGCGCGATGGCTGAGGATCGTCGCCGGGCCGCCGAGGCCGCGCTGGTGCGAGCGTTCCGCGAGCTCCACGGGTACGTGCGTCGTCCGAACGAGGAGCGCCGCAGGGAGCTCGGCCAGCGGCACTACCGCATCTACAAGAAGGGCTGGGAGGTGCGGCTCCTCGCCCGGGACGAGGTCGAGCTCGAACGGCTGCGGCGATGGCTCCGCGACGCGGGGTTCACGGCCGGTCGCCCCTTCCGCAAGGGGGCGCGCCTCTGTCAGCCCGTCTACGGGCGCGAGCAGGTCGCCCGGTTCCTCGAGCTGCTCGACCGGTCCTAGTGCGCGCGGGCCCCTCCGGGCCCGGTGAGGATGGTGAGGGGCTTGCCGACCTTGGTGCGCACCGCCCGGGCGATCTCCCTCGCGGCCTCCCGGAAGGCGCGGCCGGCGACGGAGTCGGGGTGCGAGACGACGATCGGCATCCCGCGGTCCCCGCCCTCGCGCAGCTCGACCACGAGCGGGATCTCGGCGAGGAGCGGGACCCCGAGGGCCTCCGCGGCCTCGCGCCCGCCGCCCTCCCCGAAGATCCGGGTGGTCTCGCCGCAGTGGGGACAGACGAACGCCGACATGTTCTCGATGACGCCGATCGGGCGGAGGTTCGTGCGCTCGGCCATCCGCCCCGCCCGCTCCGCCACGCGCCGCGCGGCCTCCTGCGGTGTCGTGACGACGAGCATCGAGGCGCCCGGGAGGAACGAGGCCAGGCTGATCGAGACGTCGCCCGTGCCCGGGGGGAGGTCGATGAGGAGGACGTCGAGATCCCCCCAGTAGACATCGCCGAGGAACTGCTCGATCGCCTTGTGCAGCATGGGCCCCCGCCAGATCACGGGGGTGTCCTCCGGCACGAAGAACCCCATCGAGATGACCTTCACCCCATGGGACTCGAGCGGAAGGATCATGTTGTTGAAGCCGACCGGCTGTCCCGAGACGCCGAGCATGCGGGGTACCGAGAAGCCCCAGACGTCCGCGTCGAGGACGCCGACCCGGTACCCCTCGGCGGCGAGGGCGCACGCCAGGTTCACCGTGACGCTGGACTTGCCGACGCCCCCCTTGCCGGAGGCCACGGCGATCACCGAGGTCGACCCGTCGGTGAAGAACGTCCGCTGGGGCGGCGCCGCGGCCGCGCCGGGCCCGCGGAGCTTCGCGACGAGGGCGGCCCGCTGCTCCTCCGTCATCGGCTTCATCCGCACCTCGACCCGCTCGACCCCGAGGGGCGCGAGGGCGGCCTTCACGTCGCCGGTGATCCGTTCCTGCAGCGGGCATCCGGCGATCGTGAGGAGGACGTGGACGCGGACGAGGTCGCCCTCCACCTCGATCCTCTCGAGCATGTCGAGGTCCTCGATGGGGCGACCGATCTCGGGGTCGAGGACCTTCCGGAGGGCTTCGCGGACCTGGGCTTCGGTGACCACGTGGCGGCTCCTTGGGGGACTAGACTGATTTCGACGGTGCGGACCGTGCGATCTCCCTCAATGGTACGGCCGAGCCCGCGAGGCGTCGATGTCCGTCCGTGAGCCGGCGCCGATCGAGGTCCACAAGGCCCTCGCGGACGACACGCGGTTCCGCCTGTACCGGTACCTCCGGCTCTCGGGGCGGCCCGTCTCGGTCCGGGAGCTCGCCGCTCGCCTCTCGCTGCACCCCAACACCATCCGGCCGCACCTGCGGCGGCTCGAGGAGGTGGGGCTCGTCGCGAGCGAGATCCGCCGCGGCGCCACCGTGGGGCGGCCGCAGACGCTCTACGTGGCCGTCGCGCGTGGGGAGCCGGGGGGGAGCGAGTACCGGCTGCTCGCCGAGATCCTCGCCGGTCTGCTGTCGGGCCCGCGAGCGGTGGAGCGGGCGCGGGAGCTGGCCCGGGAGTGGGGCGCGTACCTCGTGCTGCAGGGCGGCCCCAAGCCGGGGACGAGGCTGCCGGCCAGGCGGAACCTGGCCATCCTTCAGGAGGCCATGGCCCGTGCCGGCTTCGAGCCACGCTTCCACCGCCGGAGCCAGGGCACGGTGGAGATCGTCCTGCGGTCCTGCCCCTTCCGCGACCTCGCGGAGGGCCACCGCGAGCTGGTCTGCGCGGTCCACCGGGGCCTCATCGAGGGCATGCTGCACGGGCTGAAGCCGCCGCTTTCCCTCGCGAGCTTCGAGCCCCTCGCCGAGCGCGGGCTGTGCCGGCTGCTCGCCCGCGGCCGTGGGGCCCGATCCGGTGCTCAGGAACCGCGGGCCTGAGGCCGATACCTCATCTGCGGGCGCCGGCGCGGCGCCCCGTCCCACGTCGCGAGGGGTGCGGTTGCTGAGCACCGAGGAGATGGACGCCGTCCGGGCCGGCGAGCCCGAGAGCGGGGGAGGGATCCTCCGCGAGTTGGAGGCCTGGCTCCGGATGGTCGTCCAGCGCGACGCCTCCGATCTGCACCTGAAGGTCGGGGTCCCCCCGAAGATCCGGGACACCGGCGTGCTCGCCCCGATCGAGGGCCGGGCGGAGCTCAGGCCGCCGGAAACCGCGGCGATCGCCGAGGCGATCGTCCCCGCGGACCGCGTGGAGCGGTTCCGTCAGGCGGGCGAGGTGGACTTCGCGTACTCGGTCCCCGGGATCGGCCGGTTCCGGGTGAACGTGTTCCGACAGCGCGGCTCGATCAGCCTGGTCTTCCGCAAGCTGCGCTTCGGCGGGCCGACCTTCGAGGAGGCCCACCTCCCCGACGTGATCCGCGTCCTCGCCGAGGAGCCCCGCGGCCTCGTGCTCGTCACCGGGCCCACCGGCTCCGGCAAGACGACGACCCTCGCCGCGATGATCGAGCACCTGAACCACACCCGGCCGTGCCACATCGTGACGATCGAGGACCCGATCGAGGTGCTCTTCGACGATGACGTCGCCTCCATCAACCAGCGCGAGGTGGGGACGGACACCGAGAGCTTCCTCTCCGCGCTCCGCGCCGCGCTCCGGCAGGACCCGGACGTGATCCTCATCGGTGAGATGCGGGACACCGAGACCGTCCGGGCGGCCCTGCAGGCCGCCGAGACCGGGCACCTCGTGCTGTCCACCCTCCACACGGTCGACGCCACGGAGACCGTGAACCGGGTCATCGACTTCTTCCCCGCGCACCAGCAGGGCCAGATCCGGCTCACGCTCGCCGGGGCTCTCCGGGGCATCATCTGTCAGCGCCTCGTGCCGGCGGTGGGGGGCGGGCTGCTGCCGGCCCACGAGATCCTCGTCAACACCGGTCGCATCGCGGAGCGGATCGCCGACCCGGAGAAGACGGCCGAGATCCACGACGTGATCGCCGAGGGCGAGTACTACGGCATGATGACGTTCGACCAGTGCCTGCTCCGCCTCGTGCAGCGGGGCGCGGTCAGGGTCGAGGACGCCCTCGCCGCCTCCTCCCGACCCCACGACTTCCAGCTCCACCTGCAGCAGGCCGGCATCCCGCTGCCGGCTTAGCCCGTCCGCTCCTCGCCGCCGAAGGAGCGGCCGGCGGAGGCGAGGATCCCCGCGAGCAGGTTCGTGAACTCCATGGGGATCACGAACTTCGTCGCCGGCGAGGCGCCGAGCTGCTTCAGCGTCTCGAGGTACTGCAGGCTCATGGTCTTCGCGTCCACCTCGCGCGCGGCCTCGAAGATCTTCGTCAGCGCGAGCGCGAACCCCTCTGCCCGCAGGATCGCCGCCTGGCGGTCGCCCTCGGCGTTGAGGATCGCGGCCTGCTTGTTCCCCTCGGCGACCGTGATCGCCGCGGCCTTGTTCCCCTCGGCCTCGGTGACGATCGCCCGTCGTGTGCGCTCCGCCGACATCTGCCGGGTCATCGCCTCCTGGACGGACGGCGGCGGGATGATCTCGCGGATCTCGACGTTGGTGACCTTGACGCCCCAGCGGGAGGTCACCTCGTCGAGCTTGGCCCGCAGCACCTGGTTGATCTCCTCCCGCTTGGCCAGGACGTCGTCGAGCATGATGTCCCCGACCACCGCTCGCAGCGTGGTCGTCGCGATCCCCTGCGCCGCGCCGACGAAGTTCTGAACCTGCACGACGCTCATCACGGGGTCGATGACCTTGGAGAAGATGATGAAGTCGATCGAGATGGGCGCGTTGTCCTTCGTGATCGAGTCCTGGCGGGGGATCTCGATGAAGAACTCGCGGAGATCGACCCACACCGCCCGGTCGACGAAGGGGATCAGCAGCGTGAGGCCGGGCCCCTTGGCACCGAGCAGCCGCCCCAGGCGGAACACGACGAGGCGCTGGTACTCGCGCACGATCTTCACCGCCTGTGGGATGAGCAGGGCGATGACGACCACGACGATGGCGATGCCGATCAGCAGCTCCATCAGGTCACGCTCCCTTCCTGGCCGTGGGCCGCGGTGGCCTTGCCCCTCCCGCGCGCCCGCACCACCTTGAGACGCAGGCCATCGACGCCGGTGACGCGGATCGGCGTGCCGGCCGGCAACGTCCCGCGCTCGGCGACGGCCGTCCACTCCTCGGCCTCCACCCGGACCACCCCCTCTGGAGCGAGGTCCCGGACGACCACGCCCGCCTTGCCGACGAGATGGTCCTTCCCGCCGAGGGCGGGCTGCCGCTGCACGCGGACGACGGCCGTGACGACGAGGCCGAAGAAGGCCGCCGCCAGCACGGCCACCGGCGCGATCACCCAGGGCGAGACCCGCACGCCGGGGACGGACGTGTCGAACAGGAACAGCCCCCCGAGCACGAGCGTCACGAGTCCGCCGGCGAAGGGCACGCCGATCCCGGGGGTGAAGATCTCGATGGCGAAGAAGATCGCCGAGGCTACGAGGAGGATCACCCCAGCGAGCTGGACCGGCAACACGCCGAAGGCGAGGAAGGCCGTGACGAGGAGCACGACGCCGACGACGGCCGGCACGCCGAGCCCGGGGTTCGCGATCTCGAAGTAGAGGGCGATGATGCCCAGGTAGAAAAGGACGAAGGCGACGTTCGGATCGAGGAGGGCGTGGAGCAGGCGCGCGACGAGCCCCATGGACCGGGGCTCGAGCCGCGCTCCGGCGAGGTCGAGGGTCACGGTCCGGCCGTCGGCGAGCTCCACGGTACGTCCGGTCGCCTCGGCGAAGAGCGCCGGCACGTCCGGGACGACGAGGTCGATCACGCCGAGCTCCAGCGCCTCGCTCGCCGGGGCGCTGACCGACTCGCGCACCGCCCGCTCCGCCCACGCCGCGTTGCGTCCGCGGCGCTCCGCGATGCTCACGATGTACTCGGCGGCGTCGTTCGTCGCCTTCTCCGACTCGATCGCCCCCGAGACCCCGACGGGGTGGGCCGCGCCGACGTTCGTCGCCGGCGCCATCGCCGCGACGTGGCAGGAGAGCAGGATGAAGGTGCCGGCCGACGCGGCCCGGGCCCCCTCCGGGGACACGTAGCAGAGCACCGGCACGCGGGCGTTCAGGATGGCCTGGGTGATCTGGCGCATCGAGGAGTCGAGCCCGCCCGGCGTGTCCATCGTGATGAGGACCGCGGCGGCGCCCTCGTCCTCGGCGGCGGCGACCCCCCCGGTCAGGTAGCGCGCGGTGAAGGGGTCCACGACCCCTTCCAGCCGGAGCTCGACCACGGAGGGTCCCGCCTCCTGCGCGGCGCCGACCACGGGCGCGGCGAGCGGAGCCGCGAGGGCCGCAGCCACCAGCACGCGCCGGATGCCGGCCATGACCGCATCATCCCATCTCGGGGCGCGGCTCGCCGTCGAGATGCGATGATGGGGTGGCAAGCTCCCTCGGGAGCTGTCGGCGTATACCGGGAAGGAGAGTCCGCGTGGCCGGTCGAGCAGGCGGCCCGCTCCTCCCTCGCGAGGAGCTGCGGCTGATGGAGGGGCTCCTTGCCGGGAACGAAGACGCCGTCCGCACGCTGTACGCGCGGTACGCGAGGCCGATCTTCACGCTCGGCCTCAGGCTCCTCGGCAGTCCGGAGGCCGCCGAGGAGCTCACCCAGGACGTCTTCCTCGCCGCGTGGCGCAAGGCGGCGCACTTCGACCCGGCGCGGGGGCGCCTGTCCACCTGGCTCATGACGATCGCGCACAACCTCGCCGTGGACCGCCTGCGCCGTGAGACCGGCGCCAGGCGGCCCCACCTCGTGTTCGTGGACGAGGTGCCGGAGATCGTCGCGATGGAGGAGGACGAGCCGATCCTCGAGCGGGATGCCGCGGTGCGGGCCCTCGCCTCGCTCTCCGAGGCCGAGCGGCGCCTGCTCGCCCGCGCCTACTTCGGCGGCCTCACGGCGCGCGAGATCGCGGAGGCCGACGGGATCCCGCTCGGCACGGTGAAGACGCGCCTGCGCACGGCGCTCATCAAGGTCCGGCGGGCGAACCAGGACAAGGAGGCGGCGCCGTGACCTGCGCGGAGGTGCGCGAGCTCCTGCCCGAGCATGCGATCGGCGTCCTGCCCCCGTCCGATCGTGCCGAGGTGGACCGACACCTCCGCTGGTGCGCCGGCTGCGCGAAGGAGGCGGCCGAGCTCTCCCAGGCGGCGGCGCTCGTCGGCTTCGCCCTTCCCCCGGCCCCCGTGCCGGAGCGCCTGGCGGACCGGGTGCTCGCTCGGATGCGGGCGGCGGTGGGGCCGCGCGGGTCGGTGCGCCGGGCGCGGGCGGCGGCCGCGGCGGCCCTGGCGGCGGTCGTCGCCGTGGCCGGGCTGG
>SIRV01000276.1 GCA_004366195.1 Actinomycetota bacterium | reverse complement strand
GAGCCGCTACGTCCGGGAGTCGGTCGGCGGGTACATCCACGTCCCGTACCCGCACCCGTACCGGTGCCCCTTCCACCGCAACGCCGCGGAGTGCGACGGGGTCTGCGTCGTCGACTACGTCCGGGAGCAGGTGCTGCGGTACCTCACGCCGCCCGACCGGATCGCCGGCGTGATGATCGAGCCCATCGCCGGGGAGGCGGGGGTGCTGATCCCGCCGGACCCCTTCTGGGAGGCGCTCACGGCCCTCTGCCGGGAGCACGGCTGGCTCCTCTGCGCCGACGAGGTGCAGACCGCGTTCGGCCGGACGGGTCGGATGTTCGCCGTGGAGCACTGGGGCGTGGAGCCGGACCTGATGTGCCTCGCCAAGGGCCTCTCCGGCGGCGTGATGCCGATCGGAGCCACGCTCGGGACCGAGGAGGTGATGGGCGAGCTGCACGCCTACGCCGGCGGCACCTTCGCCTGGACGCCTCCGGCCTGCGTGGCGGCCCTGCGCGGCATCGAGGTGATCGAGCGGGAGGGCCTGCTCGAGCGCGCGGCGAAGCTCGAGCAGGTCGCCCACGAGGTCCTGGACCCGCTGGTCGACCGCTACGAGCAGGTCGGCGACGTGCGCATCAAGGGGCTGTACATCGCCGTGGAGTTCGTCGAGGACCGCGAGCGCAAGACCCCGGCGGTCGACCTCGCCCGCCGGGTGCACGCGGCGTGCGTCCGGCGCGGCCTCGCCAACATCTACGACGACGGCATGTGGCTCGTGCGGTGGCAGCCGGCCCTGACGATGCCGGAGGAGATGCTCCGCACGGCCGGGGCGATCTTCGAACAGGCGGTGGCGGAGGTCAGTGAAGGATCCCGAGGATGGCGGACGACCTGACCTGGGCGATCGAGGAGCTGGTCCGCCTGATCGAGATCCCCTCCCCGTGGGGTGAGGAGGGCGCGATCCTCGCGCACCTCGAACGCCGAGCCGCCGAGCTAGGGGTTCCCGCCCGTCGCGTGCCCGTGGACGAGGGCCGATGGAATCTCCTCGTCGCGACCTCGGACCGCCCCGATCTTGTGCTCGCGGCGCACGTGGACACCATCCGGCCCACGTGGGAGTGGAAGGCCGTCGCCGAGGTCGAGGGGTCCGTGGTGCGGGGACTCGGGGCCCAGGACGACAAGGGCGGGGTCACGACCCTCCTCCTGCTCCTGCGCTGGTTCGGGGCGGCGTTGCCCGACGGTGTCGGCCTCGCCTTCACGATCGACGAGGAGTGGGGCGGGACGGGTTCCGCCGCGCTCGCAACGGCGATCCGGCCCCAGGCAGTGATCGCCTTGGAGGGGACCGGCGGGCTGATCTGCACGGCGGAGGCCGGGTACGTCGAGGCGTGGATCCACATCGAGGGTCGGAGCGTCCACGGCTCCTTGATCGAGGAGGGGGACAACGCGGCCGTCCGCGCGGCGCGGCTGATCCTGCACCTCCAGGATCCCCCGCTCCTGCGTGAGCCCGCCCACCCGTTGCTCGGAGCCTCGGTGGTCGGGGTCGAGGAGGTGCACGCCGGGGGGCCGCTCTTCGCCGTCCCGGGCGAGGCCCGCGTGCGGGTGGATGTGCGACTCGCCCCACCGGTCCGGGCGGACCGAGCCCTCGGTGCCCTGCGGGAGGCGGCCGCGTGTCACGGCGGCAGGATCGAGCTGATCGAGATGGCCGACCCCTTCGAGACGCCCGTCGACGCCGCGCTGCCGAGTGCGCTCGCCCGTGCGGTGCGGGAGGCGACGGGGACCGAGCCCGCGTTCGGGGGGATGCCGAGCTGGACGGACGCGCACAACTTCGTGGAACGCGTCGGCTCGGAGGCGGTCGTGTACGGACCGGGGCACCTGCGCGCCGCGCACCGGCCCGACGAGTGGATCGACGTCGCGGAGGTCGTGGAGGCGGCGCGCGTCCTGGGGGCCTTGGTTCGCTCCTGGTCGGAGGAAGGTACGGAGATGGCGCCGGTCGATCGAGCGGGAGGGAGGTGCGGATGACCCGGAGGAGTTCCGTCGTGCTCCTCGCGGTGTTGGTGTTCGCGGCCGCTTGCAGTGGTGGGGGAGGACCGCGAGATGGAGCCACCGACGGGACCGGTGCGGCACCGTCAGCTCCGCCCCCCGCGGGCACCGTGACGTTCTTCGCGTACGAGGACGCCTTCGATCCGAGGCTGCTCGGGCCGTTCGAGGAGGCGTACCCCGAGCTCACGGTCCGGACGGCGGCCTTCGCGAGCGGGGACGAGGCGATCACGAAGCTGCGCGGCGGCTTCCAGGCCGACGTCGTCAACGTCTGCATCGAGGACACGCCGCGTATGGTGCAGCTCGGGCTCCTCCAGCCCATCGATCCGTCCAGGATCGAGGCTTGGGACCGCATGTTCCCTTCCCTGAAGTCCATGAACGGGGTCGAGATCGACGGGCAGGTTTACGTCGTGCCGATGGTCGGAGGCACGACGGGGATCCTGTACGACGCTGAAGCGGTGCCGGAGGGGATCTCGTCGTACCGGGAGCTCTTCGAGCCCCGCTTCGCGGGGCGGATCGCGCTCGGCAGCGACGCGCTCACCGATATCGCGATCGCCGCCATGGCTCTCGGCAACGAGGAACCGCTCGCGCTCGACGATGCCGAGCTGGCTGAGGTGGAGCGGTTCCTCGTGGAGCACAAGGGCGACATCCGGACCTTCTTCCGCGGCGACGCCGACGTGATGAACCTCTTCGAGTCGGGCGAGATCGTGGCCGCGGCGCCCGGCTACCCGGGCATCTCGAACCTCCTCAAGGATCAGGGCGTCCCCGTGGAGTTCTCGCTTGCCGATCCGATCTAACTCACGTGGGTGTGCGGCTACGGGATCGGCGCCAACGCGCAGAACCTGGACGCCGCGTACGCCCTCATCAACCACTACGCGCAGCCGAAGATCCAGGCCTTCCAGGCGCGTAAGTTCAGCTACCTCGTCTCCAACCAGGACACGCTCGACGTGCTGCCGGAGGAGGTCGTGCACGCCATCGGGTTGGAACACCCCGAGCAGCTGCAAGCGGCGATCCCGTACGTGATCCCCGAGAACTACGACCGGTGGCAGGAGGTCTGGAGCCGCGTGCGGGCGGCGTGAGGGGGTGGGGCGTATGTGGCGGGCGTTGGCGCGGATCGGTGCGGTGCGCTTGGCCCTCGGATCGGTGAGCGCGCTGGCGGTCGTCGCGGCGGCGTGCGGGGGTGGGGCCGAGCCGGGGCCCACCCCGACCGGCGCCGGCGGTGAGGTCGAGCTCACGGGCACCGTCACCTTCTTCGGCTACGAGGACTCGATGCGGGACGAGATCATGCGCCCCTTCGAGGAGCAGCACCCCGACCTCAGGGTGCAGAAGGCGCCCTACTCGAGCGGGGACGAGGCCATCACGAAGCTCCGGGGCGGCTTCCAGGCCGACGTGGTGGAGATCTGCGTGGAGGACACCCGGCGGATGATCGACCTCGGGTTGATCCAGCCCATCGACCCGGCGCGCATCCCCGAGTGGGACGAGCTGTTCCCGGCGCTGAAGCAGGCCGACGGGGTGTACGTCGACGGGGAGTACTGGCTGGTCCCGGAGCAGGGCGGGACCTCCGGCATCGTCTACGACCCGGAGGCGGTGCCGGACGGGATCAGCTCCTTCCGACAGCTGTTGACGGATCCCAGGCTGGAGGGGCGGGTCGCGCTCGAGGACACCGCGTCGACGACGATCGCGGTGGCGGCCCTCGCTCTCGGGTACGAGGATCCGTGGTCGCTCACCGACACCGATCTGGAGCGGGTCAAGTCCTTCCTCATCGACCACAAGTCGACGGTGCGCACGCTCTACAAGGGCGACTCGGACTTCCTGAACCTGTTCCGGAGCGGCGAGATCGTGGCCGGGTACGGCTACCCGGACTACGAGCTCGCCCTGGAGAAGGAGGGGATCCCGGCGGACTTCGTCTTCGCCGAGGAGGGGCAGCTCACGTGGATCTGCGGCTACGGGCTCAGCGCGAACGCGCAGAACCTGGACGCCGCGTACGCCATCCTGAACTGGGAGACGGAGCCCGAGATCCAGGCGTTCTTCGCCGAGGAGTACAACTACCTCGTCTCCAACCGACGGACGTTGGACCTGCTCGACGAGAAGCTCATCCGGCGCATCGGGCTCGACCATCCCGAGCAGCTGGCGCAGGCGATCCCGCTGAAGATCCCCGAGAACTACGACCGCTGGCTCGAGGTCTGGCGGGAGTTCAAGGCCGCATGATCGGTTCGAGGTCGGAGCCCGCGCCGACCGAGCTCGGCGGCGAGGTCGCGGTCCGGGCCGCGAGCGCGGCGGCCGCCGTCGGGTGGCGGGCCAGGGTCGCCGCTTGGGCGCGCGTCGCGTTCCTGAACGGCGTGCTCCTGATCCTCTACGGGCCGCTGGTCCTGCTCGTGGTGTTCTCCTTCAACGATTCCATCATCATCGCTCTGCCCTTCCGAGGGGCCACCCTCCGCTGGTACGAGCAGGCCCTGGCCAACGCCAGGCTGCTCGAGGCCCTGCGGAACTCGATCCTCGTGGCCCTCGGCGTGACCCCGGTGTGCCTGCTCCTCGGGACGCTCGCCGCGTTCGGGATCACCCGCTTCCGCTACCGGCTCCGAGGCGCCGTGGCGGGGCTCGTCGGTGCTCCGCTCGTCGTGCCCTGGCTGCTGATCGGGGTGGGGGCGCTGCTGTTCTTCAACCGCCTCCGGATCCCGCTCTCGCTGCGGACCGTCGCGATCATGCACGTGGTCTGCACGTTCCCGCTCGTCGCGGCGATCGTGTCGGCCCGACTCGCCCGCTTCGACCCGAGCCAGGAGGAGGCCGCCCTGGATCTCGGGGCCCGTCCCCGGGAGGTCCTGCGGTACATCGTGATCCCGCAGCTCGCGCCGGCCCTCGCGGCGTCCGCGATCTTCGCCTTCAGCTGGTCCTTCAACAACTTCGAGGTGAGCTTCTTCACCAGCGGCTTCGAGCTCACCTTCCCGCTGTGGGTCTTCTCGACGCTCCGGCACGCGCAGAACCTGCCGGTCGTGAACGCGATCTCCACCCTGGTCTCGGCGGTGCAGGTGGTGGCGGTCGTGGTGGCCTGGCGCCTCGCGAGCCGCGGTCGCACGCGGCGCGAGGAGGTGGCCGTGGAGATCCTGGGGGGTTGAGGGATGGCGCGGGAGCGGACCGGGCGGACGGGGATGCGCGTGGCGGCCTTCGTCGCCTCGCCGATCGTGGTCCTGCTGGTGCTCTTCGTCGGACCGATGGTCGTCATCCTCGCCACGAGCTTCGTCCGCTCCTCGATCACCGGTGCCGGCGGGCTCACGTTGGAGAACTACCTCACGGCCCTCCGTGACCCCCTGTACGTGAAGGTCCTCGGCAAGACCGCGCTCATCGCCACGCTCTCGATGCTCACGATGCTCGCGATCGCGATCCCCCTCGGGTACCTCCTGGCCTTCCGAGCTGGACGGGCGGAGCTCCCGCTGCTCCTGCTCCTCGTCCTGTCCGACGAGCTGAACCCGATCGTCAAGGTGTACGCGTGGCGTATGCTCCTCGGGCGGCGGGGGCTGATCAACGACGCCCTGATGGCGCTGGGCCTCATCTCCAGGCCGATCGACGCGCTGCTGTTCAGCGACGTCGCCGTGGTGATCGTGCTGTCGGTCTCCTGGATCACCTACACGACGATCCCGATCTACGCGTCGATGAAGGCGATCGACCCCAACCTGCTGGAGGCGGCCGGGGATCTCGGCGCCGGGCTCGTGACGACGTTCCGGAAGCTGATCATCCCCCTGGCCGCCCCGGGCATCTTCGTCTCCCTGATCCTCGTGTACATCCCGCTCTTCTCGGAGTTCGCGACGCCGGCGCTCGTCGGTGGCACGAGCGGGTACATGATCGGGAACGTGGTGCAGGAGCAGATCCTCGAGCTGGGGAACTGGGGTGTGGGCTCGGCGCTCAGCGTGGTGCTCCTCCTGCTCTCGGGGCTGCTCGCGCTGGTCAGCTACCGGCTCTCGAGGTTGCATCGGGTGGGGGTGGCCACGTGATCGAGACGGAGGCGCAGGTGGGGATGGAACGGGGTCGCGAGCGCGTCGCGGTGGTTCGGGTGGAGCACCTCATCAAGCGCTTCGGGTCGGTGACCGCGGTGGACGACGTCTCGTTCGAGGTCGGCGCCGGCGAGTTCTTCTCGCTCCTCGGTCCCTCGGGCTGCGGGAAGACGACCACCCTGCGGATGCTCGCCGGGTTCGAGGTCCCCAGCGCGGGTCGCATCTACCTGGAGGGCAGGGACGCCACGCGGGTGCCGCCGTACAAGCGCTCGACGAACCTCGTCTTCCAGAACTACGCGCTGTTCCCGCACATGACGGTCGAGGAGAACGTCGCCTTCGGACCC
>SIRV01000275.1 GCA_004366195.1 Actinomycetota bacterium | reverse complement strand
GCGATCCCCTCCTCCGTGGCCCGTACGTCGGCCTCGAGCGGCCCGAGCACCGAGTCGTACTTCAGCAGGTGAGCCAGGGTCTTCGCATCGGTGATGTCGTTGACCGCGACGAAGTCCCAGTCCTTGCCCTGCCGCTTCGCGGCGCGGAAGAAGTTGCGTCCGATCCGGCCGAAGCCGTTGATGCCGACCTTCACGCTCATGCTCCACACCTCCTCGCGGGGGGTCCCGGCCATGCTAGCCGATGGTTCGAGAAGAGGCCCGGGACCTCCGGCCCCGGGACCGGAGCGACCCTGCGGGTCAGCGGTCCAGGTCCCGGTGCATGACGGTGGCCGCGAGCCCCTTGTCCCGGAAGAAGGCGGCGAGGTCCTCGACGACCACCACCGAGCGGTGCCTGCCCCCGGTGCACCCGACGGCGATCGTGAGGTAGGACTTCCCCTCCGCGACGAACCCGGGGACCATGAACCCGAGGAGCGCCCGCAGGCGGCGCATGAACTCGCGGTACGTCTGCTGCCCCCGAACGTACGTGCGGACCTTCGGGTCGGTTCCCGGGAGCGGCCGGAGCTCGTCCACCCAGTGGGGGTTCGGCAGGAACCGCACGTCGAGCACGAGGTCGGCGTCCCGCGGCGCGCCGTAGCGGAAGCCGAAGGAGACGAGCGAGACCTGGAGGCCCTGCTCCGGGGGCACCTCGGCGAACGCCTCGCGGAGGCGGCGCCGGAGCTCGTGGGGGCCCATCCCCGTCGTGTCGATGATGAGGTCGGCCTCTCCCCGCAACCCCTCCATCATCAGGCGCTCCTTGCGGATCCCCTCCACCACCCGGTCAGCCGGCGCCAGCGGATGCCGGTGCCGGGTCGCCTCGTACCGGTTCACCAGCTCCTCGTCGGAGGCCTCCAGGAACAGGATCCGGTAGGGGATCCCGAGGCCGTCCAGCTCCTCCAGGCCCTTGGAGAGCTCCCCGAAGAACACGCCGCCCCGTGCGTCGACCACCACCGCCAGCTTGCCCCCGGGACCGCCGGGGCGGGCGGCGAGCTCGGCGAGCTTCGGCAGCAGCGCCGGCGGGAGGTTGTCGACCACGAAGTAGCCGAGGTCCTCGAGGGCCTTGGCGGCCTCCGAACGCCCGGCCCCCGAGAGGCCCGTGATGATGGTGAAGGCCGGGCTTTCGGCGTGCCGCGGCGCGGCTCGCGCCCCCTCCCTCCCCCCGCCCATCACGCGCTCTCCCGAGCCGGCTCGCGCAGGCGCTCGGAGATCGCCCTCGCGAGCTCGGGACCGATGCCCGGCGTCGCCGCGATCTCCTCCGGCGTCGCCCGCGCCAGCCGCGCCAGGGACCCGAACCGTCGGAGCAGGGCACGCTTGCGCGCCGGTCCGACCCCGGGGATCTCGTCGAGGGGCGACGCCAGCGCGCGCTTGGTCCGCTTCACGCGGTGGTAGGTCAGGGCGAAGCGGTGGGCCTCGTCGCGGAGGTGCTGAAGGACGAAGAGGGCCTCCGACCCGCGTGGGATCACCAGCGGCTCCGGACGATCCGGGAGGTAGACCTCCTCCAGCCGCTTGGCGAGCCCGACCGCCGGGATGTCCAGCCCGAGCTCGGCCAGCACCCTGGTGGCCACCCCGAGCTGGCCGCGGCCCCCGTCCACCACCACCAGGGAGGGGGGGTAGGCGAACCGTCGGGGTCGCGCCTCGGGCTCCGCCCGCTCCGCCAGGAGCCGGGAGAACCGGCGGCGCAGGACCTCCTCCATGCTCGCGAAGTCGTCCTGCCCTGGGACCCCTCGGATCTCGAACCGCCGGTAGTCCGAGCGCTTGGGCAGGCCGTCCTCGAACACCACCATGGAGCCGACCTTGTCGGTGGGCCCGAGGTTCGAGATGTCGTAGCACTCGATCCGCAGGGGGGCCTGCTCGAGCCCGAGGACGGCGCCGAGCTCCGCCAACGCCCGGGACCGCGCGCCGAAGTCGGAGGCCCGCTTCAGCTTGTGCCGTGCGAAGTGCTCCCGCGCGTTCTCCATGACCGTCTCCAGCAGCTTCCGCTTGGCCCCCCGCTCCGGCACGGCGAGGCGCACTCGGGAGCCCCGACGCTCGGCGAGCCACGCCTCGAGGACCGCTGCGTCCTCGGGGAGCTCCGGCACGAGGACCCGGGCCGGCACGTCCTGCCGCTCCATGTACAACTCGCGGAGGAAGGAGGCGATGAGGCCCCGTCGATCGAGCTCCTCCACCCGGTCCACGACCCAGCCCTTACGGCCGGTGACGCGCCCCCGGCGGACGAAGAAGACCTGGAAGGCCGCCTCGAGCTCGTCCTCGACCAGGGCCACGACGTCGAGGTCCTCCGGCCGGGGCAGGACCATCTCCTGGTGCTCGAGGGCCCGTCGGGCCGCCGCTAGCTGGTCCCGCAGCTTGGCCGCCAGCTCGTACTCCTGCCGGTCGGCCGCCGCCCGCATCTCCCGCTCGAGGCGGGCGAGGACCGAACGCTCGCCCCCCGACAGGAAGTCCATGAGGGCCTCCACGTCGGCCCGGTACCGATCCTCGGTCACACCGGTGAGGGCGGGGACGCATGGGCCGGAGCAGCGGCCGATGTCGTAGTAGAGGCAGGGCCGGCGGGCCCGGGCGCGCTGCTCGAAGAAGGCGTTGGAACAGGTGCGGACGGGGAACACCCGGGTCAGGGCGTCCAGCGTCTCGCGGATCGCGTAGGCGTGGCCGAAGGGCCCGAAGTAGCGCACGTCCCGCCGCTTCGTGCCCCGCAGGACCTGGGCCCGCGGCCACCGCTCCCCCACCGTGACGGCGAGGTAGGGGTAGGACTTGTCGTCCTTGTAGCGGATGTTGAAGCGCGGCTGGTGCTGCTTGATGAGGTTGTACTCGAGCATGAGGGCGTCGACCTCGGTGGAGGCCACGATCCAGTCGACGCTCTCCGCCGCGGCCATCATCGCCTCCGTCCGCGGGTGGAGGGGGCGGGACCAGTAGGAGGCGAGCCGCTTCCGCAGGGAGCGCGCCTTCCCTACGTAGACCACGCGGCCCTCGGCGTCCCGGAACAGGTAGACGCCGGGCTGGTCGGGAACGGTGGAGGGCTCCGGCCGAGCGACGCTCATACCGGAATCCTAGCGAGGGGGCGGGGGACCCCCGGGAGCGCTAGCGGACGATCACCGTCCCGTTCATCGTGGGATGCACGATGCAGAGGAAGTAGTACTGCCCCGGCGGCAAGGGCGGGATCGTGTAGGTGGTCGTCGCCGGCCCCGTGATGATCTCGCCGTTGAAGAGCTCCTCCGACAGCGTGGAGTCCCGGTAGATCGCGATGTTGTGGGGCACCCCGGCGTCCTTGTTCTCGAACGTGATCGTGTGCTCGCGGTTGGCGGGGAGCACGATGGTCGAGGTGTCGAAGGCCATGGCCTGGGCGACGACGGTGGTCGTGAGAGCCTCCTCACCGCCGGCGCCCTGCTCGCCCTTCCCGCCACCGGGCCCCGTAGCCCCGGTCGGCCCGGTCGGCGCCGTCGGACCCGCCGCCTCCCCAGCGACGATCCTCCCGATCATGTTCGGGTGGACGATGCAGTTGTAGGCGTGCTCGCCCGGATCCAGCGCCGGGATCCGGTACTCGATCTGCGAGGGCCCGGTGATGATCTCGCCCTCGAACAGGGTGTCGCCGCTCGGCTCCGTGCCCGCGAACACCTGGATGTTGTGCTGGACCCCCGCGTCGCGGTTCTCGAACACGATCGTGAAGGGCTCGCCGGCCGGCGCCTGGATGCACACGCCGTCGGTGAAGGCGATGCCCTCCGCCACCACCGTCACCTTCCCGTCCACGACCGGTGTGCACTCCTGGGTCGGCGGGGGGGTGGTCGGCTGTCCGGGCGCGGTCGGGGTCGGGCTGACCCGACCGATCGCGAGCCCGCCGATGTCGCCCTCCGTGCCCAGCAGGAGGTCCTGCCCATCGGGCTGGTACCAGGCCACGAAGCTCCTCGTGCCGTCGGGGCTCACCGCCGCGGCCGGCATGGTCCCGCCCAGGGTCGCCGTGCCGAGGTCGAGCGCTGTGAAGCCCCCTCCGTCGGTCGTCCCCATCGCGACACCGGCCTCGGCGTCCGTCCAGGCCACCCAGAGGGCGCCCGTCCCGTCGGCGGCGATCGACGTCCTCGCGCCCTCCGACGTCGCCGAGCCGGGCGCCACCGACCCCGCGGTGCTCGCGGTGAAGGGGCCGGCCACGGGGCCCGTCGCGACATGTACCTCGTCGCCGGCGTAGTAGGAGAGGGCGAGCCCCTTCGGGGTGGCCACCGCGGCGAGTCCCTCCCCGCCGGCCTCGACCTCGGTCGCCTCCCAGCGGCCACGGTCGGTCGCGGTCGCGACCCAGACCCGTCCGCCGTCGCTGAACGCGACGGCGACGCCGTCGGCCGTGGCGACCGCCGCGGTCACGCAGCTCGGGCAGCCCGTCACGCGCGCGACCTCGTCCGTCCGCCACCCACCGTCCGCCCGGGTCGCCACCTCCACCGACGCCTCCGTCGAGGTGGAGGTGAGGTAGGAGACCCACGGCGCTCCCGAGGCGTCCACGGCGATCGAGGGGCCGAGGCCCGGCGTCCGGGTGACCCGCTCCACCGTCCACTGCGTGGCCGAGGCCGGGTCCCCGGTCCCGGTCGCGTAGAAGACCCCGTCCGCGCTCCCCCAGACCGCGTGGAGCTTCCCGGCTCCGTCCGCGACGAGCTGCAGGCCGGTCACGCTCTCGGGGGTGAGCCGGCCGACCGAGCGCTCGAAGGCGGGGTTGAACGCCACCTGGACGTTCTGGATCGGCTCGGCGATCGCGATCGCCCCGCGGCTCCAGACGCCGTCCTGCTCGGTGGCGCGCATCACGCCGGGCAGCGACGGCGCCCCGATGGGCCGCGTCTCGGGGAACGCCCCCTCCGGGACCTCCTCCTCGAACGCGAAGTAGGCGACGACCGGGCGGCCATCCACCACCGCGACCGACGGGAACCGGCCCGCGTCGTTGAGCGGGTCCACCACCTGGGCCACGAACCCCCGACCCGACCCGAGCTGGGGCGCGACCGGCGCCTTGGCGCAAGCCGCCGCGACGAGCCCGAGGACGAGGGCGACCGCGAGCTGCTTCCTGGACATGAGCGCGCGCACTATAGCAAGGCTCGGCCGACTCGAGCCCCTCAGGCGTCGGCGCCCGCGCGGGCGGCGGCCAGCGGGAGCGTCCCCAGGACCTCGGCCAGGAACCGACCGGTGTGCGAGGTGGGGTGGGCCGCCACCGCCTCCGGAGGCCCGGCCACCACGATCTCGCCCCCGGCGTCCCCGCCCTCGGGGCCGAGGTCGATGATCCAGTCGGCGGTCTTGACGACGTCCAGGTTGTGCTCGATCACGATCGCCGTGTTCCCCTGCGAGACGAGCCGCTGGAGGACGTTGAGGAGCTTGCGGACGTCCTCGAAGTGCAGCCCGGTGGTCGGCTCGTCGAGGATGTACAGCGTGTTGCCGGTGGCCCGCTTCTGGAGCTCGGCGGCGAGCTTGATCCGCTGCGCCTCCCCGCCGGAGAGCGTCGGCGCGGGCTGGCCGAGCTTCACGTACCCGAGCCCGACGTCGGCCAGGGTCTGCAGGTGCCGCTTGATCACCGGGATGTGCTGGAAGAACACCAGCGCCTCGTCCACGCTCATCTCGAGCACGTCCGCGATCGAACGTCCCTTGTAGCGGACCTCCAGGGTCTCGCGGTTGTACCGCCGGCCCTTGCAGACCTCGCACGTGACGTAGACGTCCGGCAGGAAGTGCATCTCGATCTTG
>ML214208.1:900-2529 GCA_004366195.1 Actinomycetota bacterium | reverse complement strand
CCGAAGATCGTCTCGACCTGCGGGCTCACGTAGATCGTGGAGAGCTGCTCGTCGACCCGGTCGATGTAGATCACGGCGGAGAGCGTCTCGACCAGGTTCCGGTACCGCTCCTCCGCCTCCCGGAGCCGCTCCTGGGTCTCCTTCTGTTCGGTGATGTCGAAGCGGATGCCCTGCCAGTACAGGGGGCGACCCCGCTCGTCCCGCACCAGCGTCGCGTGGTCCCGGACCCAGATCACGCTCCCGTCCTTGCGGATCTGGCGGTACTCGATGTCGAAGGGCTCGCCGGTCCGCTCGGTCCGCTCGTCCTCGGCCAGCACCCGCTCGCGGTCCTCGGGGTGGATGCTCGCGACCCAGGCGTCCCACGTGAACCCGCGCTCACCCGGCTCGTAGCCGAGCATCGTGAACACCTGGGGGCTCACGTAGCGGACCGTCCCCTCGTTGCCGAGGCCGGGGTCGTGCACGTAGGTCACGGCCGGGATCTGCTCGACGAGGTTCCGGTACCGCTCCTCGGCCTCGCGGAGCTGCTGCTCGGCGCGCTTGCGCTCGGTGATGTCGAGGACGACGCCCTGCCAATAGAGCGGGATGCCCTCGGGATCCCGGATCAGCACGGCCTCGTTGTGGACCCAGACCACCCGGCCGTCCCGGTGGATGCTGCGGTACTCGCTGCTCCAGCGGTCCCCGGTGTCCGCGATCTGCTCCGCGGCCACCCGCGGCCGGTCCTCGGGATGCACGCGCTCGAGCCAGAAGGTGGGGTCGGCGGTCCACTCCTCGGCCGAGTAGCCGAACATCGTCTCGATCTGGGGGCTGACGTAGAGGCTCTCGCCGGTGGTGGGGTCCTCGATGTAGACCACGGCGGGGAGCTCCTCCACGAGGCGGCGGAAGCGCTCCTCCGCCTCGAGCAGCTGCTGCTCGGCGTGCTTGCGCTCGGTGATGTCGTACATCACGCCCTGGTAGAGGCGTGGCACCTCTGCCCGCCCCGGGACGGGGGCGGCCTCGTCGCGGACCCACAGCCACCGCCCGTCGCGGGCGCGGATCCGGTACTCGGCGCGGAACGGGGAGCGGGTGCGCACGGCGAGGTCCCACGCCTCGAGCACCCGATCCCGATCCTCGTCGTGGACGCGCTGGTGCCAGAGCATGGGGTCGGCGAGCCACTCCTCCGGGGTGTAGCCGAGCAGGTGCTCGATCTGGGGGCTCACGTAGGGGGCGGGCGCGGCGCCCGCGGCCACCGTGGGGTCCCACGTGTAGGTGACGGCGGGGACCTGCTCGACGAGGGCGCGGAATCGGGCCTCGGTCTCGCGCGCCGCCTCCTCCGCCCGCTTGCGCTCCGTGATGTCATAGAGGAACCCCTGGATCAGGGTCGGCCGACCGCGCCGGTCCCGCTCGACGACCGCGGCCTCGTCCCGCACCCAGATCTCCGTGCCGTCCTTGCGGAGGAAGCGGTACTCGGCGGCGAAGGGCTCGCCGGTGCGCTCCGCGCGGCGGACCGCCTCGACCACGGCGCCCCGGTCCTCCTCCCGGATGCGCCGGCGCCAGAGCCGGGGGTCGGCGCGCCACTCCTCCTGGGTGAAGCCGAGGATGCGCTCGACCTGCGGGCTCACGAAGCGGACGGGGCCGGGGCCGGTCGGAGCG
>ML214208.1:0-890 GCA_004366195.1 Actinomycetota bacterium | reverse complement strand
CCGGCGGTCGCGACCAGGACTCCGACGACCACCTCGTCCACCGCCGCGCCGAGGCCTCGGTGGGCGAGGTCGACGAGCCCCTCGAGGAGGCGCAGGCGCGAGGCCCCCGCGATCAGGGCGGCCGCGACGAGCGAGATCGCCAGGAGATCCCGCAGGCCTCCTCCGCTGCTCGGTCGTGGCTCACCCATCGGCGTACCCCACCTCCCGCATCATCGGCTCGGCCGGGGGGCTGCTCAAGAGGGGGTCAGAACCGAGCGAGCTCGAGCATGCGCTCGGCGATCTGGTCCACGTCCGGCAGGAAGGCGTGCTCGAGGTTGGTCGCGAACCCCATCGCGGGGACGTCCGGCCCGCCGATCCGCACGAGCGGCCCGTCCAGGTCGAACAGGGCCTCCTCGGCGATGGTGGCGACGATCTCGGCGCCCGCCCCGTACGTGCGGTTGTCCTCGTACACCACCATCGCCTTGCCGGTCTTACGGACCGAGGCGAGGATCGTCGCCTTGTCCAGCGGGTTCAGCGTCCGGACGTCCACCACCTCCACGGAGATGCCGTGCTCGTCCTCGAGGCGAGCCGCGGCCTCCAGGCAGTGGTGGAGCATGAGCCCGTACGAGATCGCGGTGAGGTCCGTGCCCTCGCGCTTCACGTCCGCCGGGCCGATGGGCACCGTGTAGGGCTCGTCGGGGACCTCGCCGGAGATGAGGCGATAGGTGCGCTTGTGCTCCAGGAACAGGACGGGGTCGGGGTCGGCGATGGCGGCCCGCAGCATGCCGGCCGCGTCGTAGGGGGTGGAGGGGACGACGACCTTGAGCCCCGGCACGTGGGCGAAGAACGCCTCCACTGACTGCGAGTGGTACAGCGCTCCGTGCACGCCGCCGCCCCACGGCGCGCGCACC
>SIRV01000272.1 GCA_004366195.1 Actinomycetota bacterium | reverse complement strand
CACCTCCGCGAGGCGCCGGAGCCGGGCGGCCGTGCGCTCGTCGTACCGGACGTAGCCGCCGGCGTCGAGCAGCTCGACGAGCTCCTGCCACGAGCGCCGCCCGGCGTCCTCGATCGTCTCCACCCCGGCCTGGCGGAGCACGGCGAAGGTGCGCTCCACGATCGGCCAGGCGATCCGCGTCCCGAACAGGGTCGCCGCCAGGAACCACCGGTCCACCTCGCGGTCCGAGCGGTCCACGTCGATCCCCATCTGGACGGAGAAGCGCCCGCCGAGCCGCTCCACGAGCTCTCGGGCGCAGCGGCGCGACGATCTTCGAGAGACCCGCCCCCTCGCACACCCGCACGACCTCGTCCACGTCCTTGTAGGCGTACGGGGCCTCCTCCGAGAGCAGGCCCCAGTGCGCGGGCGCGAGTGCGATCCCCTGCTCCTCGAGGGAGCGCGCGAGCTGCGGCCCGCTCATGACCTTCTTCGCCTTCGTCCGGGACATCTGCCGCCCCGCCCCGTGGCAGGTCGAGGAGAAGGCGCGCTCGGCGGAGCTCGCCATCCCGACGAGCACGTACGAGGCGGTCCCCATGCTGCCAGGGATCAACACCGGCTGGCCGATCTCCCGGTACGCGGCGGGGATCTCCGGGTGGCCGGGCCCGAAGGCCCGCGTGGCGCCCTTGCGGTGCACGCACAGATGCATCCGCCGCCCGTCCACGACGTAGGTCTCGATCTTCGCCAGGTTGTGCGAGACGTCGTAGACGAGATCGAGGCCGAGCTCCTCGGCGGAGCGCCGGAACACCCGCTCGAAGGCCTCTCGCGCTGCGTGCGCCAGGACGTGCCGGTTCGCGCGCGCGAAGTTCGCGGCGGCGTACATCGCGCCGAGGTACCGCTTGGCGGCCTCGTGCGAGAGGGGGGCGCAGGCGAGCTGGCGGTCCGGCACCTCGATCCCGAGCTGGCGCATCAGCCGGTCCATCACCTTCACGTGGTCCGTGCAGACCTGGTGCCCGAGGCCCCGCGAGCCGGAGTGCAGCATCACGCACACCCGCCCCTCCGCGAGCCCGAGCACCTCGGCGGCGCGCGGATCGAAGACCCGGTCCACCACCTGGACCTCGAGGAAGTGGTTGCCGGCCCCGAGCGACCCGAGCTGGGACCGCCCTCGGTCGATCGCGTGCTCCGACACCTCCTCCGGCAGCGCGTCCTCGAGCACACCGCCGTCCTCGCAGAAGATCGCGTCCCGCTCGGTCCCGAACCCCCGCTCGAGCGGGTACCGGACCCCCTCGCGGAGCACCCGGAGGCACTCCGAGCGCGACAGCGCGAGCCGCCCCTTCGTCCCCACGCCGCGGGGAACGAGGGCCCCGAGCGCCGCCACGAGCTCCGAGAGCACCGGCTTCACGTCCCGCTCGAGGTCGAGGTTCGAGCGCAGCAGGCGGACTCCGCAGGCGATGTCGAACCCCACCCCGCCCGGCGAGATCACGCCGTCGCCGTCGGCGTCGGTCGCGGCCACACCGCCGATGGGGAACCCGTAACCCCAGTGGATGTCCGGCATCGCGTAGGACGCGCGGACCACGCCGGGCAACGTCGCCACGTTCGCCACCTGCAGGACCGCGCGGTCGTCGATGGCCTTGCGGATCAGGTCCTCGGAGGCGAACACGATCCCGGGGACCCTCATCCCGGCCACCGCCCCCACCGGGATCTCCCAGACGAACGGCTCGAGCTTCCGGGGTTCCATCGTCGACCCTCCGTCACACGTCCACGTACACGCGGACCTCGACCGCGCCGTCGGGTCGCCGCTCGACCGCTACCTGATGGTACGTCGCGGCCTTCACCGCCACGCCCGCGCCCGGGCCTCCGAGGGGCGCGAGCTCGACCTCGGCCTCGAGGGCCCGATCGGAGAGCTCGCGGACGTCGACCCGGACGAACCCCGCGAGCTCGGTCTCGTGCAGGTACAGGAGCTCGTTCAGGAACCCCACGAGCAGGTCCGCCGGGTCCTCGCCCTCGATGCGGACGCGCCGGACCTCGCCGGGGCCGGGGACCCGCACCCCCATGAGCTCGGCGAGACCGGCGGCGGCCTGGGCGAACGCCTCGGCCGGCTCCCGACCCCACGCGCGGATGCCGACGTCGGCCGTGTGGTCGAGCAGCTCGAAGCCCGCCCCCGCGGTCATCTCCGGCTCAACCGCCGAGCGAAACGAGCGTCGCCCGCCGGCCGCCCCCCGCCTCGGCGAGGTGCCGGGCGAACCAGTCGGCCGCGAGGTCCGCCACCCGCTCGAGCGCCCCCGGCTCCTCGAACAGGTGCGAGGCGCCCGGGATCACCTCGAGGCGGCGCTCGCAGCGCATCCGGCGCTCGGCCTCCCGATTCAGGGCGAGCACCTCGACATCGTCCCCGCCCACGATGAGCAGGGTCGGCGCGGTCACGCGCGGCAACGCGTCGGCCGCGAGGTCGGGGCGGCCGCCCCGGGAGACGACGGCGGCGACCTCCGCCCGGAGCCGGGCAGCCGCGACGAGGGCGGCCGCGGCCCCCGTGCTCGCGCCGAAGAACCCGATCGGCAGCGTCCCCACCTGCGGCCATCGCCGCAGCCAACGGTACGCCCCCTCGAGCCGGTCGGCGAGCAGCCCGATGTCGAAGACCTTCCGTCGGTCCTCGGCCTCCTCCGGCGTCAGCAGGTCGAACAGGAGGGTGCCGAGACCGGCCTCGTGGAGGCGCTCGGCGACCTGGCGGTTGCGGGGCGAGAGGCGGCTGCTACCGCTCCCGTGCGCGAAGATCACCATCCCGATCGCGCCGTTCGGCACGGCGAGGTCCCCCGGCAGCCGCACCGGGTCCACGTTCACCAGCACCGTCCGCCGCACGGTCCCCGGCGGGTCCTGGATCACGGTCGGGGGCGGCTCCGGCGCCCGCTTGCGGAACATCCGCATGGCTCCCTCACCTCCGTCCCGGGAACCCATCCCATCGTGGCGCGTGTGAGCGCGAGCCGCAACCCGATGGACGCGATGGGGGCCGGTCGCCGACCGGCCCCCGCTTGCTCCGACCCGGCGCCTACGGCGCCGCGACCGCCGAGATGAGGTTGGACTCGCGGAGCTTCCGCAGCGCCTCGCGCTCGATCAGCCGCACGCGCTCCCCGGAGAGGCCGAGGACCTTCCCCGTCTCGCGCAGGGAGAGGGGCTGGCCGGTCTCCAGCCCGTACCGGAGCGCGATGACGTGCCGCTCGCGCTCGTCGAGGACCTTGTTCACGGCCTCGCCGATCTCCTCGCGGAGCAGCGCGTCCTCCACCTCGTTGAACGCCGACTCCGAGTCGACCTCCTCGATGAGGTCGCCGAGCTCGGCGTCCTCGCCCACCGGGGACTCCAGGGACAGCGGCTCCCGCCGGCCCATCTCGGTGAGGTCGTCGATCTCCTCGACGGTCGTATCGAGGGCCTTCGCCAGCTCCTCCCGCGTCGGCTCACGGCCCATGGACTGCGCGAACTGGAACCG
>ML214207.1:5819-9734 GCA_004366195.1 Actinomycetota bacterium | reverse complement strand
AGCGGCCGGGCGTGGGTCTCGACGACGAAGCTCCGCGGCCGCACCTACCTCCGCGCCGGGATCGTGAACTACCTCTCGACCGAGGCCGACGTCGACCGCATGCTCGAGACCCTGCTCGAGCTCGCCCCCCGCGTCGAGGCGGAGGTGCGCTGAAGCTCACGTCCGCCGGTAGATCCGGATCGCGAGCGGCACGGCGGCGGCGAGGATCGCGGCGATCCAGAGCCCGGAGCGCAGGACGAGCCCGCCCATCGTCTCGCCGATGGCGCGGACGTAGGTCTCGCCGAGGGTGAAGGCCCGCATCGTGTTGGCCCAGATCGTCACGGGGTTGTTGCGGGCGAAGGCCTGCAGCCACCAGGGCATCCCCTCGATGGGGACGAAGGCGGAGCTCGCGAAGGTGAGGGGGAAGATCCAGACGAAGCTCGCCGCCTGCACCGACTCGAGCTCGCCGATCGCGAGACCGATGGTCGCGGAGACCCACGAGAAGGCGAACCCCACGAGCACCGCGAGGCCGATGGCGAGGGCGGCCAGGATCGGCCCCTCCTGGAACCGGAACCCCACGAGGTAGCCGACGCCCGTCATGAGCAGCACCACGAAGAGGTTCCGCAACAGGTCGGCGGTGGTGCGTCCGGCGAGCACGGCCGAGCGAGCGGTCGGGAGCGACCGGAACCGGTCGATGATGCCGCTCGTCAGGTCCTCGGCGAGCCCGATCCCCGTCTGGGTGGCGCCGAAGATGGCGGTCTGCACGAAGATCCCCGGCATGAGGAAGTTGACGTACGCCTCTGCGCCGGGCGGCAGGTCGGTGATGGCGCCCCCGAAGACGTAGCGGAAGAGCAGCACGAACATCACGGGTTGGACCGTGGAGAACACGAGGAGCGTGGGGATCCGCCGGTAGCGGATCAGGTTCCGGCGGGTGAGGACGAACCCGTCGTGGATGGCCCAGCGGACGCGCTCAGCGAGCGGGGTGCGGGCGACGCTCACGGCGACCTCCGGCGACGACGTGTGCCGTTCGGTGGGGTGGGGGCTTCCTCGGCCGCGTGGCCGGTCAGGGCGAGGAACACGTCGTCCAGGGTGGGCCGGCGGAGGGAGATGTCGGCGAGCTCGATCCCCTCCGCGTCGAGCCGTCGGACGGCCTCGACGAGCAGGCGGGTGCCATCGCCGCCGACGGGGATCGTGATCTCGCCGGTGTTGTTGTCCACCTTCCCCCCGCCGGGGCCGAGCCCGAGGATGGCGCCCGCGGCCTCTGGGACGCGCGAGCGGTCGGAGACCCGGACGGCGAGCACCTCGCCGCCCACCCTGGCCTTGAGCTCGTCGGCGGTTCCCCGGGCGATCACCCGGCCCCGGTCCACGACGGCGATCACGTCCGCGAGGCGGTCGGCCTCCTCCAGGTACTGGGTCGTGAGCAGGAGCGTGGTCCCCTCCCGGACGAGCTCCCTGATCACGTCCCATAGCTCGAGACGGCTGCGGGGGTCGAGGCCGGTCGTCGGCTCGTCGAGGAACAGGACGCGGGGCCGGCCGACGAGGCTCGCGCCGAGGTCCAGCCGGCGCCGCATCCCACCGGAGTACGTGCGGGCCGGGCGGTCGGCGGCCTCGGCGAGGTCGAACCGCTCGAGCACCTCGCCGGCACGGCGTCGCGCCTCGGTCGGCGAGAGGTGGTAGAGGCGGCCGACCATCTCCAGGTTCTCCCGCCCGGTGAGGTTGGGGTCGATGGCCGCCGCCTGACCGGCGAGGCCGATCACGTGCCGGAGCGCCTCGGCCTCGCGAACCACGTCGTAGCCGGCGACCCGGGCCAGCCCGGCGTCGGGATGGAGCAGGGTGGTGAGGATCCGCACGGTGGTGGTCTTCCCCGCGCCGTTCGGCCCGAGCAGGCCGAAGACGGTCCCCTCGGCGACCTCGAGGTCCACGCCGTCCAGCGCGACGACCTCGCCGAACGACTTCCGCAGGCCCTCGACCTCGATGACGGACATGATCGCCCCAGCTTATCGGGCCGAGGGCCGTCTTCGGCAGGGGGCGGGGGCCGCCGGGGGGGGGGGGGGGGGTGGGCGCGGGGGGGGAGCGTCGGCCTCTCCCGCCGGTTCGGCGACGTCGTGGCCCTGGACGACGTCTCGTTCTCCGTCCCCGAGGGGGAGATCGTGGGGTTCGTGGGTCCCAACGGGGCCGGCAAGACCACCGCGATGCGGATCGTCCTCGGCGTCCTGCGGCCCGACGCCGGCGAGGTCCGGTGGCGCGGGCGGGCGGTGGACGCGGACGCGCGCCGACGGTTCGGTTACCTGCCGGAGGAGCGGGGCCTGTACCCGAAGATGCGGGTCCTCGACCACCTCGTGTACCTCGCGCGCCTCCACGGCCTGGGAGCCGCGGACGCGCGGGCCCAGGCCCGCCGCACCGCGGAGCTCCTCGGGCTCACCGAGCGAGCCCGCTCGCGGGTGGAGTCCCTCTCGCTGGGCAACCAGCAACGGGTGCAGCTCGCGGCCGCCCTCGTGCACCGGCCGGAGGCGCTCGTGCTGGACGAGCCCTTCTCCGGCCTGGACCCGGTGGGGGTCGATGCGCTCTCGGGCGTGCTGCGCGAGCAGGCCGCGGGCGGCGTGCCGGTCGTGTTCTCCAGCCACCAGCTGGACCTCGTGGAGCGCCTGTGCGAGCGGGTCGTGCTGATCCACCGGGGTCGGGTGGTGGCCGCCGGCCGACTCTCCGAGCTGCGGGCGACCGATCCTCGGCGGCTGGTGCGGGTGGAGGTGGCGGGGGCCCGGCCGGACTGGTTCGACCACCTGGTCGGGGTGCGGCTCGTCGAGCCCCTGCCCGAGGGGGCCGTGCTCGAGCTGGGGGACGAGGCGCGCCCGGACGACGTGCTCCAGGCCGCCCGCGCGGCGGGCGAGGTGCGCCTGTTCGCGCTGGTGCGCCCGTCCCTGGCCGAGATCTTCCGGCGGGCGGTGGGCGCGTGAGCGCGGGGCCGATCCGGCTCATCGCGCGCCGGGAGTTCGTGGAGCGGGCCCGGGACAAGGGCTTCATCATCTCGACGGCCATCACGCTCCTCGTCCTGGTGGGGTTCGTGGGCGCCGGGGCGCTCCTCGCGCGCCGGCCCTCGTACGAGCTCGGCGTGGTCGGCGGGCCCGCGCGCGCCGTCGCCGAGCGCGCTCGGGTCGAGCTGGGTCCGGACCGCCGCCTGGAGGTGCGCGAGCTCGCTTCCGCGGCCGAGGCCGAGCGAGCGGTCCGCGAGGGCGAGATCGACGCCGCCCTGATCGAGGGGTCGCGGGTCGTCGTTCGGACCGAGCCCGACCCCACGCTCGCCGGGGCGCTCCAGCGGGCTTCGGCCCGCCTTCGGACCGAGGCGGCGCTCGCCGGGAAGGGGCTCGGGCGCGCAACGATCGAGGAGGCCCTCGATCAGCCCCCGTTGCAGGTACGTGCTCTCGAGCCGCGGGACCCGCGCCGTCGGGAACACGCGGCCGCGGCCCTCGTCGGGCTCGTCGCGCTGTACGGACAGCTCTTCGCCTACGGGTACTGGGTCGCGGCCGGGGTGGTCGAGGAGAAGTCCTCGCGCGTGGTGGAGGTGCTCCTCGCCGCCGTCCGGCCGTCGCAGCTGCTGCGCGGCAAGATCCTCGGGATCGGCCTGCTCGGGCTGTCCCAGCCCGGCATCATCGCGGGCGCCGGGTTCGCCGCCGCCCGGCTCGCCGGCGTCCTGCGGTTCCCGGGCGGCGCGGCCGCGGTGGTCGGGCTCGTCCTCGGCTGGTTCCTGCTCGGCTACGCCTTCTACGCGTGCCTGTTCGCCGTGGCCGGCGCCATCGTCCCCCGCCAGGAGGACCTGCAGGCCACGATGACGCCGCTCACGATCCTCATCCTCGGCGCGTTCCTCCTGGGGATCGAGGCCAACCGCAACCCGGGCGGCACGCTGGCGCTGGTCGCGTCGTTCCTGCCGCCCCCGGCGCC
>ML214207.1:0-5809 GCA_004366195.1 Actinomycetota bacterium | reverse complement strand
GGTCCGGTACCGCTCAGCCGACCAGCTCGGCGCACATCTCGTCGAAGACCTGCGTGTGCAGGTCGACGTCAGCCTCGGTCGTCGCCGGCGACATCAGCGCCATGTTGTGGAACGGCGTGAGCAGGATGCCCCGGTTCAGCGCGTAGAGGTGGCAGAAGCGGGCGAGCTCGTGGTCGTCGCTGGCCGCCGCCTCCGCGCCGTTGCGGGGGGTGCGCTCGACGAACCAGTACTCGGCGCGGCAGCCGATGCGCTGGATCGTCCAGGGGAGATCGTGGCGCTCGATCGCCCCCCGCACGCCCTCGGCCCACCGCTCGCCGAGCGCGATCATCCGCTCGAAGGCCTCATCGGTCAGGACCTGCTCCAGGGTGGCCCGCATCGCGGCCAGCGACAGGGCGTTGCCGGATAGGGTTCCGCCGACCCCGCCCACGTCGGTGGAGGGCAGGGTCTCCATGTAGGCCTGGACGCGCTGGGCCACCTCCTCCGTCATCCCGTAGCAGGCGGCGGGGACCCCGCTCGCGAGGGGCTTGCCGATCGTGAGGAAGTCGGGCTGGAGACCCCACGCCCTCGTCGCCCCTCCGGGGCCGGCGCAGATCGTGTGGGTCTCGTCGATCACCAGGAACGTGCCGTACCTCCGGGTGAGCTCGCGCAGGGCCTCGTGGTAGCCGGGCTCGGGAGGCACGATGCCGATGTTGGTGAGGGCCGGCTCGGCCAGCACGCAGGCGACGTCACCCGGCGCGAGGGCCGCCTCGAGGGCCTCGACGTCGTTCCACTCGATCGAGCGGGTGGTGACCTCCGGCGGCACGGGCGGGCCGACGTTGCCGGGCCGGGCGACGGTGGCGCCGTCCACGTTGATGGCGATCGTCTCGTCCACGGAGCCGTGGTAGCACCACGAGTACGTGACGATCTTCGGTCGGCCGGAGATCGCGCGGGCCAGACGGATCGTGAAGCGGTTGGCGTCCGTGGCGGTGAGGCAGAACTGCCAGTAGGGGAGGCCGAACCGGCGCTCCATCTCCGCCCCGACCCAGATCGAGTCCTCCGTCGGGAGCATGAGCGTGATGCCCTTCGTGGCCTGCTCGGCGATGGCCTTGACGGCCGGCTCGGGGGAGTGGCCGGTCATCGCCCCGGTGTCGCCGAGGCAGAAGTCCACGTACTCGATCCCGTCCACGTCCACGAAGTGGGCGCCCTGGGCCTCGCGGACGAACACGGGGTAGGGGCCGGCCCACTCGGTCATCCAGGGCATGGGCACGCCGGCGAGCAGGTTCCGCTTCCCCTGCTCGAAGAGCTCACCGGAGCGGGGGTGGGTCCGGACGAAGCGCTGCTCCTCGCGGGCCATGAGCTCGCGGAGCCGCGCGCGGTCGAGCTGGACGGGCATGTCGGGCCTCCTTCGCAGGCGTCGGTGCGCCCCGAGCCTGTCTGATGGAGGCTCGCGCGTCAAGCGGCGAGCGTCGCCGCGCGGTCCGGGCCGACGGCTACTCGGTCTCGACCGGCTCGTACTCGACGTAGGTCGGCGTCCAGGTCATCTCGTCGACGGCCTGGGCGATCTCCGCGTCGTCTCGGAAGTGGCGGCCGACGCCGCAGTCCCGGGCGCAGCGCGCCACCGCGATCGCGACCTCCCGCGAGACCCGACGGAGCTCGGACTGGTTGGGGTACAGCGCTCCCACCTCGAGCCGGTCGTCGGTGACGGTGCGGGCGAGCGCCTCGGCGGCGACGAGGAACATCTCGTCGGTGACCTCGCGGGCCTCGGCCACGATCGCGCCGAGCCCGATGCCGGGGAAGACGAAGGCGTTGTTGGCCTGCCCGATCACGTGCGTGCGCTCGCCGCGCACGACCGGCGGGAACGGGCTGCCGGTGGCCACGAGGGCCCGTCCGCGCGTCCACTCCAGGATCTCCTCGGGTCGCGCCTCCGCCTTCGAGGTGGGGTTGGAGAGCGGCATCACCACCGGGATGCGCGCGTGGGCGGCCATCGCCCGGATCGCGCGCTCGGTGAAGGTGCCGGGCGTGCCGCTCGTGCCGATGAGGAACGTGGGACGGACCGCCTCGACCACGGCCTCCAGGTCGTAGCTGCGACCGGGCTCGAACCCGTACTCGCGCATGACCTCCGGCGTGAGGGCGAACTCCTCCTTGTCCTCGTCGAGGGGCTCGCGGCCGAGGTAGGTGAGGCCGCGCGAGTCGAGCTGGACGATGGCGCGGCGGATCCTGTCCTCCGGCACCCCCTCCTTCCGCATCTCGGCCTTCACCAGGCGGGCGATGCCGATGCCGGCCGCGCCGGCGCCGAGGAACACGAGGCGCTGGTCCCCGAGGGGCTCGTCGAGCACGCGCAGGGCCGCGTAGATGCCGCCCATGACGACGGCGGCCGTGCCCTGGATGTCGTCGTTGAAGCTCGTGATGCGGTGGCGGTACCGGTCGAGGATGCGGATCGCGTTGTGCTGCTTGAAGTCCTCCCACTGCACGAGGGCGTGGGGGAACACCTCGATGACGCCCTCCACGAAGGCCTCGAGGAACGCGTCGTACGCCTCGCCGCGGAGCCTCGGCTTGCGGTAGCCGACGTAGTAGGGGTCGGCGAGGAGGGCCTCGTTGTCGGTGCCGACGTCGAGCGAGACCGGCAGCGTGAGGGCGGGGTAGATGCCGGCGCCGGCGATGTAGAGGGCGATCTTCCCGACCGGGATGCCCATGCCCCCCGCGCCCTGGTCGCCGAGGCCGAGGATCCGCTCGTTGTCGGTGACCACGATGAGGCGGACGTCCTCGTGCCGGGCGTTCGCGAGCAGCTCGGGGATCCGGTCGATGTCGTCGGGGGTGAGCCACAGGCCTCGGGGCCGGCGCAGGATGTGGCTGTACTCCTGGCAGGCGCGCCCCACCACCGGCGTGTAGACGATCGGCAGGAACTCCTCCAGGTTCTCGATCAGGACCCGGTAGAAGAGGGTCTCGTTGCGGTCCTGGAGCGCGGCGAGGCCGATGTACTTCTCGAGGTCGTCGGTCTTGCGCCGGATCTTCTCCACCTCCAGCGCCACCTGCTCCTCGATCGTGAACACCCGATGGGGCAGCAGGCCGCGCAGGCCGAACCGGTCGCGCTCCTTCTCGCTGAAGGCCCCGTCCTTGTTGAGGAGCGGGTGCTCGAGCAGCTCCGCCCCGCGGTAGGGGACCGGGACCGGCCCGATCCCGGTGCGCAGGGCCTGCACCATCGCGTGCTCGAGCTCCCGCTCACGGTCGGTGAGCGTCATCGGTCAGGCACCTCCTTCGAGGACACGTTGGCAGACGACGGGTGGGGCGACACGGGTCGCTCGGTCCGCGGGCCCGGGGACCATCGGCGCCGCTACCCGAGCTCCCGGCGCACGGCGGGGAGGGGGAGGGTGCCGAGGGCGAGCAGCCGGTCGTGGAACTCCCGGAGCGGGACGCCCCGCGATGCGGCCTCCGCCCGGAGGCGCTCGATCTCGAGCTGGCCGATCCTGTACGCGAGCGCCTGACCGGGCATCGTCACGTACCGATCGACCTCGATCTCCGCGTCCACCGGCGGGACGCCGGCCTCGCGGAGGAGCGCGACGGCTCGCTCCCGGGGCCAGCCGAAGGCGTGGATCCCCGTGTCGACGACCAGGCGGGCGGCGCGCATGGCCTGCATCTCGAGCATCCCGAGGCGCTCCAGCTCGTCCTCGAACAGCCCCATCTCGTCGGCCAGGCGCTCCGCGTACAGGCCCCAGCCCTCGCAGTAGGCGGTCCCCGTGAGGTAGCCCGCGAAGCGGCGGAGCGCGGGGCGGTCCCCCATCTCCTGCTCCAGCGCGATCTGGAAGTGATGGCCAGGGTTCGACTCGTGGTACGTGGTGGTCGCCAGATGGTGGAGGGGCTTGTCGTCCAGGTCGTAGGCGTTGACGTAGTAGACGCCGCGACGGGCGCCGTCCATCGAGGGCGGGTGGTAGAAGGCGAACGGCATGTCCCGCTCCCGGAACGCCTCGACCAGGCGGACCTCGCAGGAGTCGCTCGGCAGGCGGCCGAAGTAGGCGGGCGCCGCCTCCCACGCGCGCTGCACCTGCGCCTCGGCCAGTCGGAGGAGCTCCTCCGGCGAGGGGGCCGGGCGCGCGAGCGCGCCGACCGCCGCCTCCGGGTCGGGGTAGCCGAGCCGGCGCGCGGACGCCCGCCGCTCGTCCTGGATCCGCTCGAGATCGGCGAGGCCGAGCTCGTGCACCTCGCGCGGCTCGAGCGGGAGCGTCGTGTGCGCGAGGATCTGCGTCCCGTACATCGCATCGCCGCCCGGGAGCGCGCCGAGCCCGATCGTCTCCGTCGCTGAGGGCAGGTAGGCGCGGAGCGCCTCGAGGTACGAGGCGAGGGCCGGGTGGACGACCTCATCGAGGATCCGGACGACGCGCTCCCGCCCGGCCGCGTCCTCCGCGGGGACCGGCATGAGCGCCGGGGAGTCCTCGAGGGGGGCGGCGAGCAGTCGCTCGACCTGGGCGACGGTGCGCTCCACGACGACGCGGGGGCCCGTCACGCCCGAGGCCACCCCCTCGCGGGCCACCTCGGCCGCGGCCGTGTAGTAGGCGGGCGTCTCCGCCAGGCGCGCGAGCAGTCGCTCCAGCCGCTCGGGGGTGTCGGCCCGCTGGTAGGTCCCGATCTCGGCGAGGAGCTGCCCCGGTCCCCACAGGTGCGAGACGACCTGGAGGCGGTCGAGGCGGTGCTCGAGCTCGGCGAGCTCCCGGGACGCCACCGCCTCCACGACGTCGAGGGCCGTCCGCTCGTTCAGGTCGAGCCCCTCGCGTGGGATCCGGGCGAGCTCCTCCAGGGCGGCGCGCGCCCGGCCCGCCCGTCGGGCCCGCCCGTCCTCCCCGAGGTCGGGGAGGCGGTCGTCGTACCGCTCGTCGCCGACCATCGTGCCGAGGAGGGGCTGATCCTCGAGGAGCTCCTCCCAGAAGCGGTCGGCGAGCTCGAGCGCGTTCACGCCCGGAGCCACCCGAAGTGCCGCTCGCGCACGGCGCGCTTGATCGCTTCCGGCAGGAAGCTCGTGCGCAGCGCGTTCTCCGTCGCCCGCCGGAGGTCGTCCTCGGTGAAGCCGAGCTCGTCCCGGGCGAGCTCCAGCTCGTGGGTGAGGTCGATGCCGAACAGGCCGGGGTCGTCGGTGTTGATGGTCACGAGGAGCCCCCGTCGCAGCAGGGGCAGGGCGGGGTGCTCGGCGAGCGACCGGACCGCGCCCGTCCGCAGGTTGGAGGTGGGGCACATGTCGAGCCCGACCTCCCGCTCCAGGGCGAGCTCCACCACGGCCGGGTCCTGCGCGACGGAGATCCCGTGGGCGAGCCGGCGCACCCCGAGGAGCTCGATCGCCTCGCGGGCGTAGGCGGCGGGGCCGGACTCCCCGTAGTGGGCGGTGAGGGGCAGGCCGAGGTCGTGCACGGCCCGGGCCACGTCCACGTAGAGCTCGGGCGGGTAGGGGAGCTCGGAGCCCGCGATGTCGAACCCCGCGAGGTGCTCGCGGTGGCGCTCGGCGAAGGCGATCGTGCGCCAGGCCGAGTCGATCCCGTAGTCACGCGAGAAGATCGCGATGAGCCCGACGGCGACGTCGAGGCGCTCGGCGGTCTCCGTCACGCCGACGAGGACCCGCTCCATCGCGGCGTCCCAGTCCAGGCCGCCGGGGGAGAAGAAGAACTCGGGGGAGAACCGCAGCTCCGCGAGGCGGACGCCGTCGGCGGCGAGGTCCTCCACGGCCTCGCGCGAGATCCGCTCCACGGCCCCCAGGCTGCGGAAGGACCCCTGGACGAGCCCGAGGACCTCGAGCGCCTCCTCCAGGCTGCCCATCGGCCGCAACACCTGGGCCCGGGGGGCGAGCTCC
>ML214206.1:1630-15994 GCA_004366195.1 Actinomycetota bacterium | reverse complement strand
AAGCTGCCGACGCGGGCGGTGGCCTTCCGCAACACGGCGATCATGTCGGTGGCGAGCACGGTCCTCTGCATCCTGGTGGCGTTCCCCCTCGCGTACTTCCTCGCGACGAGGGCGGGCCGTTTCAAGACGCTGCTGCTCGTGCTGGTGATCGTCCCCTTCTGGACGAGCTTCCTGATCCGCACCTACGCCTGGCTCGTGATCCTCGGCTCGAACGGGATCCCCGCGCTCGCGGAGAAGCTCGGCATCGCCCACGACCTCGTGCTGCTGAACACGCCGTTCGCGGTGATGCTCGGCATCGTCTACAACTACCTGCCCCTCACCGTGTTCCCCATCTACGTCAGTCTCGAGCGCCTCGACAAGCGTCTGCTCGAGGCGTCGCGCGATCTCGGGGCACCGCCGTGGCGGACGCTGTGGCAGGTCACGGTGCCGCTCGCCGCGCCGGGCATCATCACCGGGGCGCTGCTCGTGTTCATCCTGCTCTCGGGCGAGTACGTGATCCCCGCGATGCTCGGGGGCAACAAGGTGTTCCTTCTCGGCAACGCCCTCGTCGACCTGTTCATCCAGGCCCGCGACTGGCCGCTCGGCTCGGCGGTGGCGGTGAGCATGATCGTCGGGATGCTCGCGACGATCGGCGCCTACATGAAGCTGACCTCGCGGTGGATGCGGGGCACCGGCCGCAGCGGCGTCTCGCTGATCTGAGGGGGATGGGGTGAGCCGGCGCGCGGAGCGGACGAGGGCGGACCGGGCGCTCGCGGGGTACGCGGGGCTCGTGTACCTGTTCCTGTATGTGCCGATCGTCACCGTCGTCGTCCTGTCCTTCAACGCGGGCATGCACGCGACGGACCTCCGCGGGTTCTCGCTGCGCTGGTACGGCGAGGCCTGGAGCGATCCCTTCGTCACGGAGGCGCTCCGCAACTCGCTCGAGATCGCGACGACGACGGCGATCCTCGCGACGACGTTCGGGACGATGGCGGCGCTCGCCCTGAACCGGATGCGCGGCCCCCTGCGGTCGGTGCTCGACGCCCTGGTGTACGCGGCGATCATGGTGCCGGGGATCGTGATCGGTATCGCGACGCTCGTCTTCGTCGTGCTCGCCTTCGACTGGCTCAACGGGTGGATCGCGTACCTGTGGCCCGCGGGGAGCACGCCGCCCGCCCTCTCGCTCGGCAAGCCGACGGTGGTCGCCGCCCACACGCTGTTCACGATGGCGATCGTCACGGTGCTCGTCCGGGCGCGCGCGGCCGGCATGGACCGGAGCCTCATCGAGGCGAGTGGGGACCTCGGTGCGACGCCCTGGGGCACGTTCCGCCAGGTGACGTTCCCGCAGCTGTTCCCGGCGATCCTCGCGGGCTTCCTGCTCGCCTTCACGTTCAGCTTCGACGACTTCATCATCGCGCTGTTCGTGGCGGGCCCCGACAACACGCTGCCGCTGTACGTGTTCTCGTCGATCCGGCGGGGGGTGACGCCGAAGATCAACGCGATCGCCTCCGTGATGCTCGGCGTCACGCTCACGTTCCTGTTCGTCGCCCAGATCCTCCTGCGGCGCACGGCGCGACGGTCCGGCCGAGCCGCCGACGAGGCGGCGGGGCCGGAGAGCGCCCTCGGGGAGGCGGCGTGAGGGGCGCGGTCGGGCTGGACCGGTTCCGGACGCTGGCCGACGGGCTCGATCACCCCGAGGGCGTGGCCTGGGGGTACCACGACGGCCGCGTCTACGCCGGCGGCGAGGCCGGCCAGGTCTACGCCGTGGACCCCGACGGCTCGATCCGGGAGATCGCCTCCACCGGGGGGTTCCTCTACGGGGTCGCCCTCGACGGGGACGGCAACGTGTACGGCTGCGACTTCGGCCGCGCCGAGCTGGTGCGGGTCACGCCCTCGGGCGCCGTGGAGACCCTCAGCCGGGGGACCGAGGAGCGCGCGATGGCGGTGCCCAACTTCTGCGCGTTCGACGACGCCGGCGCGCTCTACGTGACCGACTCGGGGGAGTGGGGGCGCGACGACGGGGTCGTCTACCGCGTCCGGCCGGACGGCCGGACCGAGCTCTGGTGCCGCGACCTCACCGCCTTCCCCAACGGCTGCTGCCTGACCGCCGAGGGGGACGCCCTGCTCGTGGTGGAGTCCCGCGGCCGCCGCGTGGCCAGGGTGCCGATCCTCCCCGACGGCTCGGCGGGCGAGCCGGCGACCGTCGTGGAGCTCCCCGGCTCCCAGCCGGACGGCATCGCCCTCGCGGCCGACGGGACGATGCTGGTCTCTTGCTACCGGCCGGATCGCATCTGGGTGGTGCCGCCCGGCGGTCGCCCGGAGGTGCTCGCCGAGGACCCCGACGGGATCGTGCTGAACCAGCCGGCGAACCTGGCGTTCTGCGGGGCGGACCTGGACCGGATCGTCGTCTCCAGCCTCGGCGGCTGGAGCCTGGTCGAGGCCGATGTGGGCCTGGTCGGTCTGCCGCTGCGGGTTCCGGCGCTGAGCTGAGCGCGGTGCGAGGACCCGGCCGGCGCGGAGGGGCCGATGGGTCGGTATCATCCGGCCGCGTGAGCGGGCCGTCGCCCGTGCCCGCGTCCTGACGGAAGGAGGCCGTTCACGATGGGGATCGAGCGGGACGTCGTCATCATCGGCGGAGGTCACAACGGGCTCGCCTGCGCCGCCTACCTGGCGCGGGCCGGGCTCGACGTGCTGGTCCTCGAGCGGCGCGAGGTCCTCGGGGGCGCCGCCGCGACCGAGGAGACGTGGCCGGGCTACCGCGTCTCGAGCGCCGCCTACGTCGTCTCGCTCATGCCGCCGGAGGTGGTGGCCGAGCTCGAGCTGAAGCGCTTCGGGTACGAGGTCTCGATCATCACGCCCGACTACTTCGTGCCCTTCCCCGACGGGACCTCGCTCACCCTCTGGGGAGACGTGCGGCGGGACGCCGAGAACATCGCGAAGCTCTCCAAGCGCGACGCCGACGCCTACGTCGAGTTCGACCGCTACTTCGACCGCGTGGCCAAGCTGCTGAAGGATCTCCTGTTCGTCGTCCCGCCCAACCTCCGCCTCACCGATCTGCCGGGCTGGCTCCGAACGGCGGGGAAGGTGCGCTCCTGGACCGGCCGCGACGTGGCGGAGCTGGTGCGCCTGTTCACGATGAGCGCCGCCGACTTCCTCGACGAGTGGTTCGAGGACGAGCGCGTGAAGGGAGCCCTCGCCACCCAGGCCATCATCGGCGCCTGGTGCGGGCCGATGACGCCGGGCTCGGCGTACGTGCTCATGCACCACTGGATCGGCGAGATCGACGGGCACGCCGGTGCCTGGGGCTGGGTGAAGGGCGGCATGGGCGGCGTCTCGGCGGCGATCGCCCGTTCCGCGCAGGCCGCCGGCGCGGAGATCCGCACCGGGGTCGAGGTCCGGCGCGTCGCGATCAACAGCTCGGGCCGTGCGGTCGGGGTGGAGCTCGCCGACGGCACGCTCGTGCGGGCGCGCCGCGTGGTCTCGAGCGCCCATCCCATCACGTCCTACCTCGACCTCGTCGGCGAGGAGCGCCTCCCGGAGCAGGTGGTCCGGGACATCAGGCGGTTCCGGACGCGCTCGGGCTCGGTGAAGCTGAACGTGGCCCTCGGCGAGCTCCCGACCTTCCCCAGCTGGGACCAGGACGGGGAGCTCCACCGCGGCCTCGTCGCGGTCTCGCCCTCCATCGAGTACCTGGAGCGCGCGTTCGACGACGCGAAGTACGGGCGGATGTCGGAGCGCCCGTACCTCGAGGTCGTCTTCCCCACGGCCCACGAGCCGGAGGGGCTGGCGCCGGAGGGCAAGCACCTCATGCTCGGGTTCAGCCAGTACGGGCCGTACGAGCTGCGCGAGGGGTCCTGGGACGACGGCGGCAGGGAGGAGTACGCGAGGCGCGCCCTCGGAGCCCTCGCCGAGTTCTCGCCGAACCTGCTCGACGCGGTCGAGCGGGTCGAGGTGCTCACCCCTCGCGATCTCGAGGAGCGCTTCGGTCTGCTCGGCGGGAACATCATGCAGGGCGAGCTGACCCCGGACCAGATGTTCAGCCTCCGGCCGATCCCCGGCTACGGCGACTACCGCACGCCGGTCGCCGGCTACTACCTCTGCGGCGCTGGCACGCACCCCGGCGGCGGCGTCATGGGCGTCTGCGCTCGGAACGCATCGAAGGTGATCCTGCGCGATCACAAGCTGGAACGCCTCACGGAGCGGCTTCCGATCCGCCGGTAGCCGGCCGCGTGCGGTAGCGTCGGGGTGTGGAGGGGCCGCTCCCGGCCGAGCGTCGGCGTCTGATCCTCGAGCTGCTCCGCGAGCGGGGGGCCGTGCGGGTCTCGGCGCTCGCGGCCGAGCTCGGGGCCTCGGAGATCACGATCCGCCGGGACCTCGCGGCGCTGGCCGCGGTGGGGGCGCTCGAGCGCTCGCACGGCGGGGCCGTGCTCCCAGCAGGGCGGGAGCCGCTCGTCGCGCCGGAGCGCGCGGCGGCCAAGCGGGTGATCGGACGGGCCGCCGCCGCGCTCGTGCGGCCCGGCGAGACCGTGTTCTTGAACGGCGGCTCCACGACCCTGGAGGTGATCCGTCACCTCGCCGTACCGGCCACGGTCATCACGAACAACGTCCTCGCCGCCCTCGAGCCCCTCCGCGAGGTCGAGCTGATCCTCCTCGGGGGCCACGTGCGAGCCGATCCGGCGGGCCGCACCGTCGTGGGCCCCTTCGCCGCGGAGCTGCTGCGCCGGACGTTCGCCGGGCGGGCCATCTTGGGGGTGGGCGGGCTCGCCGCCGAGGCCGGGGTGACCACGCCGGTCGCCGCCGAGGCCGAGATCGCCACGCGGATGATCGAGCACACGCGGGGACCGGTGGTGATCGTCGCCGATCGGTCCAAGGTGGGCGCCGTGGCGGACTTCGCCATCTGCTCGATGGAGCGCGTCGACGTCCTGGTGACCGACGCCGAGCCGCCGGAGGCGGAGCGGCGAGCGCTGGCGGGGGCCGAGATCGTGGTCGCCGGGAGTGCGCGATCGTGACCGTTCACGCGCGGATACGACTGAACGGCCTTGTATCACAGACCGGATGCGACCGAGTCTGGGGACCTGGGGTTGACACCCCGTTCAGGCTCCCTACACTGGGAGCAGCATGCGGAAGGAGCGCGGAGTCGAGCTGACCCTCGTACTTATCGCCTAGGCGCGCCCTGGGCCGACTCGGCCCGGGACGCGCCGGATGCCCCTCGGTCGCCGAGGGGCTTTTTGCACCCCGTGGGAACGGCCCGCAGGGAAGGAGCGAGCGATGCGATACGAGTTCGAGCGAGAGGGGCGCCCCATCGCGAGCGTGCTGTGGGAGGGCCCGGCGCAGGTGACCGTCGAGGTCGCCGAGGAAGCCGATCGCCCGCAGTTCGACCGGTTCTTCGGCGAGGAGGTGGTGTACCTCGACGCAGGCCTCGACTTCGGCGGCGGCCTCTCCGAGGGCGGCCTCACGATGAGGCGGCGCGACTGGACGGCGTGGGAGTTCGAGCGGCAGGTCCGGAACCTGGCGCACAAGCTCGGCTGCACGGTGCGGCGTGTGGAGACGGGGCCGGTGGAAGCCCGGCCGGAGGAGGTGGGCGCTCGGTGAAGGTGACCGGCGCGCAGGCGCTGTTCATGGCCCTCGAGCGCGAGGGCGTCGACGTCGTGTTCGGGATCCCCGGCGGCGCGATCCTGCCGGCCTACGACCCGCTCATCGACTCGAAGGTGCGGCACGTGCTCTGCCGCCACGAGCAGGGAGCGGGGCACGCCGCCGAGGGGTACGCGTGGGCGACGGGCAAGGTCGGCGTGGCCATGGCGACCTCGGGACCGGGCGGCTGCAACCTCGTGACGCCGCTCGCCGACGCCAAGATGGACTCGGTTCCGATCGTGGCCATCACCGGCCAGGTGCCGACCCCCGTCGTCGGCAACGACGCCTTCCAGGAGGCGGACATCACCGGCATCACGATGCCGATCACGAAGCACAACTTCCTCGTGAAGGACGCGAACGAGCTCGTCGAGACGATCCGGGCGGCCTTCCACATCGCCCGCACCGGCCGCCCCGGGCCGGTGCTCGTGGACATCCCCAAGGACGTCCAGCTGCAGGAGATCACCTGGCGATGGCCCGAGGAGGTGGATCTCCCCGGCTACAAGCCGACGACGAAGGGCAATCTGAAGCAGGTGCGGGAGGCCGTGAAGCTGATCCTCGCCTCCGAGCGGCCGGTCCTGTACGTCGGCGGCGGCGTGATCAAGGCCGACGCCGCGAAGGAGCTCTACCGGCTGGCGGTGGACGGTCGGCTGCCGGTCGTGACGACGCTCATGGCCCGCGGCGCGTTCCCCGACGACCACGAGCTCGCGCTCGGGATGCCGGGGATGCACGGCTGCTACGCGGCTGTGACGGCCATGCAGAAGGCGGACCTGCTGGTCGCGCTCGGGGCGCGGTTCGACGACCGGGTGACGGGGCAGCTCGCGACCTTCGCCCCCGAGGCGAAGGTGATCCACGTGGACATCGACCCGGCGGAGATCGGGAAGAACCGCGCCGCCGACGTGCCGATCGTGGGTGACGCGAAGGACGTCATCGCCAAGCTCCACACCGAGCTGAAGCGGCGGCAGGAGGAGCTCGGGGGACCGCCGGACCGCTCCGCGTGGCTCGCGACGCTCGAGCGCTGGAAGCGGGAGCACCCGCTCCGGTACGAGCAGCCCGCCGACGGCCCGATCAAGCCGCAGTTCGCGATCCAACGCCTGTACGAGCACGCGAAGGACGCGATCGTGGTCTCCGGCGTGGGCCAGCATCAGATGTGGGCCAGCCAGTTCTGGCGGTTCTCGGAGCCGCGGACGTGGATCAACTCCGGCGGCCTCGGCACGAAGGGCTTCGCCGTGCCGGCCGCCCTCGGGGCCGCCGCCGGCCGCCCCGACCGCCGGGTCATCGCCATCGACGGCGACGGCTGCTTCCAGATGACCGCCCAGGAGCTCGCCACCTCGACGACGGAGAAGATCCCGTTCATCACGGCGATCATCAACAACGCTCACCTCGGGATGGTTCGGCAGTGGCAGGAGCTGTTCTACGAGGAGCGGTACTCGCAGGTGTACCTCTCCCACGAGGTGCCGGACTACGCCAAGCTCGCCGAGGCCTACGGCTGCGTGGGGCTGCGGGCCGAGCACCCCGAGGACGTGGACGCGGTGATCGAGAAGGCCCTGTCGATCACCGACCGCAGCGTCGTCATCGACTTCCGGTGCGACCCTCGGGAGATGGTCTTCCCGATGGTCCCGGCGGGAGCGAGCAACGACGACATCATCCTCGGGCCCGAGCAGATCAAGCCGACGAAGGATCCCTCGGAGGCGCCGGTCGCATGAACGGGAACGGGAACGGGAGGCGGCTGCACACGATCTCGGTCCTGGTCGAGGACAAGCCGGGCGTGCTCACGCGCGTCGCCGGGCTGTTCGCCGCCCGGGGCTTCAACATCGACTCGCTGGCGGTCGGCCCGACGGCCGAGCCGGGGCTCTCGCGCATGACGATCGTCGTGCAGGTGGACCGCAAGCCCCTCGAGCAGGTCGTCAAGCAGCTGAACAAGCTCATCAACGTGATCAAGATCGTGGAGCTCGAGCCGGGTGAGGCCGTGGAGCGCGAGCTGATGCTGGTGAAGGTCCGCGCCGAGGGCGAGACCCGGGCCCGCGTGCTCGAGATCTGCGACGTCTTCCGGGTGCGCGTCCTCGACGTCACGCACAAGACGCTGACGATCGAGGGGACGGGGACGCCGGAGAAGCTCCAGGCGCTCCTCGAGCTCCTGCGCGACTTCGGCATCGTCGAGCTCGCGCGCACCGGTCGGATCGCGCTCGCCCGGGGGGATGTCGGGATCCGCGACCGCGGGCGACGTCTGAAGGCGGTTGGCGAACGCGGACCGGAGTGGACCGGCGGCGGCGTCTGAGGCCGCGCGGCCGGACGCGACACGGAGGGGATGAGGGATGGCGACGATCTACCGTGAGGCCGACACCGATCGCTCGGCCCTGGAGGGCCAGCGGATCGCGGTGCTCGGGTTCGGCAGCCAGGGGCACGCGCACGCGCTGAACCTCCGGGACTCGGGCTTCGACGTGCGCGTGGGCCTGCGCGAGGGCTCCGCATCCTGGTCCAGGGCGGAGGAGGCGGGGCTCCGGGTGCTGCCGACGGCCGAGGCCGTGGCGGACTCCGACGTCGCGATGGTGCTGCTGCCGGACACCGCGCACGCGAGGGTCTACGCGCAGGACATCGCCCCGAACCTCAAGGCCGGCGACATGCTGATGTTCGCCCACGGGTTCTCGATCCACTACGGCACCGTGGTGCCCCCCGAGGACGTCGACGTCACGATGATCGCCCCGAAGGGACCGGGACACCTCGTGCGCCGCACGTACCAGGAGGGGATCGGCACGCCAGCGCTCGTCGCCGTCCAGCAGGACGCCACCGGCAAGGCCTTGGATCGGGCGCTCGCCTACGGGGCGGGGATCGGGGCCGCTCGGGCGGGGATCATCCGCACGACCTTCCAGGAGGAGACCGAGACCGACCTCTTCGGGGAGCAGACGGTGCTCTGCGGCGGGATCTCCGCCCTGGTCGAGGCAGGGTTCGAGACCCTGGTGGAGGCCGGGTACCAGCCGGAGATCGCCTACTTCGAGTGCCTCCACGAGCTCAAGCTCATCGTGGACCTGATCTACGAGGGCGGGCTCTCATGGATGCGGTACTCCGTCTCCGACACCGCGGAGTGGGGCGACTACCGGAGCGGCCCGCGCGTGATCGACGCCGGCGTCCGGGAGCGGATGCGGCAGATCCTGGAGGAGATCCGGAGCGGCGCGTTCGCGAAGGAGTGGATCGCGGAGGCCGAGGCCGGCTTCCCCCACTTCCTCGCCCTGCGCCGGGAGGCCCGGGCGGCCCAGATCGAGCGGGTCGGTCGGGAGCTCCGGAAGATGATGCCGTGGCTGAGGTCGGAGGAGAAGGTGGTTCCCGATGCCTGACGACGTCGTACGGATCTTCGACACCACGCTGCGCGACGGGGAACAAGCGCCCGGGATCGCGCTCACCCGCGCCGAGAAGGTCGAGATCGCCGAGCAGCTCGCCCGGCTGAACGTGGACATCCTGGAGGCGGGCTTCCCGATCTCGAGCGAGGGCGAGTTCGAGGCCGTCCGCGAGATCGCCTCCAGCGTGCGCGGCCCGGTCATCGCGGCCCTGGCGCGCGTCACCCCGGGGGACATCGAGCGGGCGGCGGAGGCGCTTCGGGGGGCCGAGCGGTGGCGCATCCACACGTTCATCTCCACGAGCGACATCCACATGACGGACATGCTCCGGATGAGCCACGGCCAGGTGCTCGACGCGATCCGCGAGGGGGTGAAGCTCGCCGTCAGCTACACCGACGACGTCGAGTTCAGCGCCCAGGACGCGACGCGGACCGAGCTCGGGTTCCTGCTGGAGTGCTTCAAGGTCGCCGTGGACGCCGGGGCGACGACGATCAACGTCCCCGACACGGTGGGCTACGCGATGCCCCACGAGTTCGGCGAGCTCGTCCGCCGGGTCCGGGAGGCCCTGCCCGAGCACGTCGTGATCTCCACCCACTGCCACAACGACCTCGGCCTCGCCGTGGCGAACTCCCTCGCCGGCATCGTGAACGGCGCCCGGCAGGTGGAGGTGGCGGTGAACGGGATCGGCGAGCGGGCCGGCAACTGCTCGCTCGAGGAGATCGCGATGATCATCCGCACGCGCGGGCAGGCCCTCGGCGTCCGTCACCACCTGAACACGCGCGAGATCATGCGGACCTCGCGCCTGGTCTCGAGCCTCACCGGCTACACGGTCCAGCCGAACAAGGCCGTGGTGGGCTCCAGCGCATTCGCTCACGAGAGCGGGATCCACCAGCACGGCGTGCTCAGCAACCGGGCGACCTACGAGATCATGGACCCCCTCGAGATCGGGCTGGAGGGCAACCGGATCGTGCTCGGCAAGCACTCCGGCCGCCACGCCTTCGCCGACGCGCTGGCCAAGCTGGGGATCACCCTCGAGGGCGAGCGTCTGAACCGCGCCTTCGCCCGGTTCAAGGAGCTCGCCGACCGGAAGATCCAGCTCACCGAGCAGGACCTGGAGGCGATCGTCGGCGAGGAGCTCGGCGCCGGGGCCGAGGAGACGTTCGTCCTGGAATCCGTGGTCGTCGGCGGCGGCACGCACCTCGAGCCACGGGCCACCGTGCACCTGCGCCGCGGCGACGAGGTGATCCAGGAATCGGCCATGGGCGACGGCCTGATCGACGCCGCGATGGGGGCGATCCAGCGGGCGACGGGCGTGGAGGCCCGCCTCGTCACCTTCAACGTGTCGAGCGTGACGGGGGGCTCGGACGCCCTCGGCGACGTCGTCGTGCAGCTCGACGTCGAGGGCCGGCGCGTGACCGGCCGGGGGGTCGCCACCGACGTCGTCGAGGCGAGCGCCCGCGCGTACCTGGCGGCGATCAACCGAGCCCTCCAGGTGAAGGCGGCGCCGACCGGGGAGCGGGTGACGCCGTGAGCGCCGGGGTACCCGCCCGCACCCACCGCATCGCCGTCATCCCGGGCGACGGTACGGGCCCGGAGGTCATCCGCGAGGGGCTGAAGGTCCTGGAGGCCGTCCGCGCCCTCGAGGGCTTCGCCGTCGAGATCGAGACGTTCGACCTCGGCGGCGAGCGGTTCCTCCGCACCGGCGAGACCCTGCCCGACGATGAGCTCGAGCGCCTGCGGCGGGTCGACGCGATCTACCTCGGCGCGGTGGGGCACCCGGAGGTGAAGCCGGGGATCCTGGAGCGCGAGCTCCTCCTGCGCCTGCGGTTCGAGCTCGACCAGTACGTGAACCTGCGGCCGGTGATCCGCTACCCGGGGGTCCGGACGCTGATCCCCTCCCACGGGGAGGGCGACGTCGACTTCGTCGTCGTCCGGGAGAACTCGGAGGGCCTGTACACCGGCGCGGGCGGGTTCCACCGCAAGGGGACGCCGTACGAGGTGGCCGTGCAGGAGTCGATCAACACGCGTCACGGGGTGGAGCGGATCGTGCGGTACGCCTTCGAGCTGGCGCGCGAGCGGCGGCGGAAGCTCACGCTCGTGCACAAGACGAACGTCCTCACGTACGCGGGCGACCTGTACCAGCGGGTCGTGGACGAGCTCGCTGCCGAGTACCCGGACGTCGCGACCGACTACGTCCACGTCGACGCGGCGTGCATCTACTTCCTCGAGCAGCCGAGCCGGTTCGACGTGATCGTCACCGACAACATGTTCGGCGACATCATCACCGACCTCGGCGCGGTCATCCAGGGCGGGATGGGCATCGCCGCCGGGGCGAACATCAACCCCCAGGGCATCTCGATGTTCGAGCCGATCGGCGGCACGGCCCCCGACCACGTCGGCAAGGGCACGATCAACCCGCTCGCCGCGATCGGGGCGCTCCAGATGATGCTGCGGTCGCTGGGGGAGGGCGCCGCCGCGAGCCGGGTCGACGCGGGGATCCGCTTCGCCTGCTCGAAGATGCACTCCATGCGGGCCGGCGAGATGGGTTACACGACCTCCGAGGTGGGGGACCTGGTCGTTGAGGGGGCGACGACATGAGCGAGGTCCGCCGGGTCGAGCTGTACGACACCACGTTGCGGGACGGCGCGCAGCGGGCGGGCCTCTCCTACACGATCGAGGACCGTCTCCGGATCCTCCACAAGATCGACCAGCTCGGGGTGCCCTACATCGAGGGCGGCTGGCCGGGCGCCAACCCGCGGGACTCGGAGTTCTTCCGCCTCGCGACGAAGGAGACGCTCCGGCACGCGACCCTCACCGCCTTCGGCATGACCCGGCGGGTCGGCGAACGGGCCGAGGACAGTCAGGTCCTGCGCGACCTGCTCGATGCCGGCACGGAGGTCGTCTGCCTGGTCGGCAAGTCGTGGGACCTGCACGTCACGCAGGCGCTGCGTACCGACCTCGCCGAGGGTCTGGCGATGATCAGGGACTCGATCGCGTTCCTCCGCCGGGAGGGCCGGCGGGTGTTCTTCGACGCCGAGCACTTCTTCGACGGGTACCGCAGCGATCCGGCGTTCGCCCTGGCCACGCTGGAGGCGGCCGAGGAGGCGGGCGCCGAGCGGCTCGTGCTCTGCGACACGAACGGGGGGATGCTCCCTCGCGACGTCGCGGCCGTCCTCGATGAGGTCCGGCCGAAGGTCTCGGCGCCGCTCGGCGTCCACGTCCACAACGACACGGGGTGCGCCGTGGCGAACTCGCTGGTCGCGGTGGAGCACGGCGCCTTCCAGGTCCAGGGCACGATCAACGGGTACGGCGAGCGGACCGGGAACGCCGACCTCATCCCCATCGCGGCGAACCTCACGCTGAAGATGGGGATCGAGTGCCTGCCGGAGGGCTCCTTGGAGCGTCTCACCGAGGTCGCGCACTACGTCGCGGAGGTGGCCAACCTCCCTCCGGACTCCCATCAGCCCTACGCGGGGCGGTACGCGTTCACCCACAAGGCCGGGCTGCACACGAGCGGGGTCTCGCGCTTCACCGAGGCGTACGAGCACGTTCCGCCGGAGGCGGTGGGGAACCGGCGCGGGGTGGCGGCCTCCGACCTCGGGGGCGCCTCGACGCTGCGCATGAAGGCGGCGGAGCTGGGCGTCGAGCTGCGTGAGGAGGCGATCCCCCGCCTCGTGCGCGAGATCAAGGAGCGCGAGGCCCGCGGCTACACCTTCGAGGTGGCCGACGCCTCCCTGGAGCTGCTGATGCGGCGGGCCGACGGCTGGACCCAGCCCTTCTTCGAGATCGAGAGCTACCGGGTCCACGTCGAGGAGCGCGTGGGGGACGGGGAGCCCCCGCTCGCCGAGGCCACGGTGAAGGTCGTGACCAAGGGCACCCGTCACATCGAGAGCGCCGAGGGACAGGGGCCGGTGAGCGCCCTCGACAACGCGCTGCGGAAGGCGTTGACCAACGACTATCCGGAGCTCGAGCACATCACGCTGGAGGACTTCCGGGTCCGCGTGCTCGACGAGACCCACGGCACGGGAGCGGTGGTGCGGGTGCTCATCGACACCTCGAACGGCCAGCGCGAGTGGACCACGGTCGGCGTCTCGGAGAACATCATCGAGGCCTCGTGGGAGGCGCTCGTCGACGGCTACCTCTACGGGTTGCTCCATCCCCGGAAGGCGGAGGACGAGCCGGTAGCCTGGTGACGTGGCGCTCCGGATCCGTGAGGCCGAGCCGAGGGACGCGGAGGCCGTCGCGCGGATCCACGTGCGGTCGTGGCAGGCGGCGTACCGGGGTCAGCTCTCGGACGCCTACCTCGACGGGCTCTCCGTCGAGGAGCGCCTGGGGCAGCATCGGGCGGCGCTCGAGAGCCCCGGCCCGCACCGGACCTGGGTCGCGGAGGAGGGCGGCCGCGTCGTCGGCTTCGCGGTGACCGGGCCCAGCCAGGACGCCGACGCCGACGAGCGGACCGGCGAGCTCTACGCGATCTACCTCGACCCCGACCGGTTCGGGGCGGGGATCGGCAAGCGCCTCCTGGACCACGCGCTCGCCGACCTGCGCGAGCGGGGGTTCCGCACCGCCACGCTCTGGGTGCTGGAGACGAACGAGCGGGCCCGGCGCTTCTACGAGCGCGAGGGCTGGCGGGCCGACGGCCTCAGCACGCGGGAGCGCGTGGACGGCGAGATGCGACCCACGGTCCGCTACCGGATCCTGCTCTGACCCGCTACTCGTCGTGTCCCTTGGCCTTGGCCCAGGGTGGCGGCCCTCCGTCGCCCTTGTGCTCCTTGTGCCACTGGCCCCAGACCTTGCCGTCACCCGGTTGAGGGGTCCTCGAGGTCGAGCCGCCCGTCGAGCCGCCCGTCGAGCCGCTGGTGGTTCCCCCGCTGGTCCCCCCGGTGGCGCTGGACCCGCTCCCGCCTCCCGAGCTGGACCCGCTCCCGCCTCCCGAGGTGGTCACCGTCGTTCCCAGCACGAGGCTCGCGCCGCCGCCCGGCCGTGTCGGCTCCTCGAGGACCGGGAACAGGCTCCTCAGGATGTCGGCGAGCTGGGTGACCACCCGCCGCGGCAGGTCCGGCACGACGGCCTCGAGCCTGGCGGTGACCTCCGCGTCGAACGCGCTCACCGAGAAACCCACAGCGAGCGCCTGCTCGCGGTACCGCATGAGGTTCTGGGCCTCCACGGTGGCGAAGATGTAGTTCCCGTCCCTCAGCGCGGCGATCATCGCGTCGAGCGACTCCTCCGCCCGGTCGAGCGCCGACACCGTCGGCACCTCCTCGACGACGCCGCCCTCCTCGGCCGGCCCGGTCTCCTCTGCGACGGTGCCGCCCCGGGGGGGCCGGTCGGCCGTGACGGCGGTCACGACCCCCCACACGATGAGCAGGAGGCCGACGACCACGGCCGCGGCCCGATAGGCGCCGGCCCTGCTCCGCCCGCCGCC